>CANHOE010000074.1 GCA_947462175.1 Burkholderiales bacterium
GCGAGCACGATGCCGGGCAATCCACCTCCGCTGCCCACATCGAGCACACGCAACGACCGGCTGGCGCGATCATCCGCGCCGCCCGTGGTCGAGCCCAGCTGCCGCGCCATGGGTGCAACCACCGTCAGGCAGTCGGCCAAGTGCTGACGCAGCATGTCCTGCGGATCACGCACCGCCGTCAGGTTGTAAGTGCCGTTCCAGCGCTGCAGCAGATCGAGGTAGCCCAGCAGGCTGTCGAAGACCTCCCGCACCACAGGCAGCCCCAGTTCGGCGATGACCTCGGTCAGTGGCCCACGCAGTGGGTGAGCAGACAGCTCAGGCGGCATGGGCCAGATCGGCGAACCCGGCAAACCGCCCTTTCTTCAGGTGTACCAACAGCAAGGACAAGGCCGCGGGCGTGACACCCGACATTCGTGAGGCCTGACCCAGGGTTTCTGGTCGATACCGGCTCAAGGTCTGACGCACCTCGAAGCTGAGGGCCGAGACCTGCGCATAGTCGAGATCGGCTGGCAGCGTCAGATGCTCATAGCGCGCCAGACGCTCGACCTCGTCGTTCTGCTTGACGATGTAACCGGCGTACTTCGCGCTGATTTCAACCTGCTCAATCACCGCGTCGGCCAGTGCCACACCCAGCTCAGCGCGCAAGGTTTCACGTGAAACCGCGGCGTCTGGACAAGCGATGGCGACCACGGCGCTCAGCACATCGTGATGGACCTCAGGGCGTCGCAGCAGGTCCATCAGGCTGTACTCATGCTCCAACGGCTTGCCCAGCAAGCGCTCCGCATCAACGGCTGGTAGCGTTTGCGGCCGCACCCACGTGGCTTTCAAGCGCTGTGTTTCACGTGAAACCGCGTCGCGTTTCCGGCTGAAAGCCGCCCAACGGACATCATCGACCAGCCCCAACCGCCGCCCGTGCTCGGTGAGCCGGGCATCGGCGTTGTCCTCGCGAAGCTGCAGCCGGAACTCGGCGCGGCTCGTGAACATGCGGTACGGCTCGGTCACGCCCTTGGTGATCAGGTCGTCGACCAGCACGCCGAGATAGGCTTCGTCGCGGCCAGGCGTCCAGGCGGGTAGATCGCGAACCTGCAGGGCTGCATTCAGCCCCGCGAACAAGCCCTGTGCGGCCGCTTCCTCGTAGCCAGTGGTGCCATTGATCTGCCCCGCGAAGAACAGGCCGCGGATCGACTTGGTCTCGAAGCTGGCCTTCAGCGCGCGCGGGTCGAAGTAGTCATACTCGATCGCATAACCCGGCCGCAAGATGTGCGCCTGTTCCAGGCCCACCATCGAATGCACGGCCGCGAGCTGGATGTCGAACGGCAGCGAGGTTGAAATGCCGTTCGGGTAAAACTCGTGCGTCGTCAGTCCTTCGGGCTCCAGATAGATCTGATGCGAGGTTTTGCCGGCGAAGCGATTGACCTTGTCTTCGATACTCGGGCAGTAGCGAGGCCCGACGCCCTCGATCACGCCCGTGAACATCGGGCTGCGGTCGAAGCCCGAGCGAATGATCTCGTGTGTGCGCTCGTTGGTGTGCGTGATCCAGCACGGCACCTGTTGCGGATGCTGCGATGCATCACCCAGGTAGCTGAACACAGGCATCGGCGTTTCAGGCGCCGTGCCATCGACCCCCGGAACGCCGTCACCGTGCTGCGGCGTCAGCCGGCTGAAGTCGATGCTTCTGCCATCGATGCGAGGCGGGGTGCCGGTTTTCAGGCGGCCTTGCGGCAGCTTCAACTCCTTCAACCGCGACGACAAAGTGATCGCCGGCGGATCCCCCGCGCGGCCTGCGGCGTGGTTGTCGAGGCCCACATGCACCTTGCCGTTCAGGAACGTTCCAGCCGTCAACACCACCGCGCGAGACTTGAAGCGAACGCCCACTTGCGTCACGACGCCTGCAACGGCCTCGCCTTCAACAATCAGATCATCGCAGGCGCCTTGAAACAGGTGCAGGTTCGGCTGGTTCTCCAGCCGACGCCGAATGGCTGCCCGGTACAGCACGCGATCGGCCTGGGCGCGGGTCGCGCGCACCGCGGGCCCCTTCGATCCATTGAGTATGCGGAACTGGATGCCCGCCTCGTCGGTGGCTGCGGCCATCGCGCCGCCCAGCGCATCGATCTCCTTGACCAGATGCCCTTTGCCGATGCCACCGATCGACGGATTGCAGCTCATCTGGCCCAGCGTCTCGATGTTGTGCGTCAGCAGCAGCGTGGCGCATCCGAGCCGAGCCGAGGCCAATGCCGCCTCGGTGCCGGCATGGCCGCCACCGATCACAATGACGTCGAAGACTTGGGGGAACCACATGGTGCTGCCTGTTTTTTGAGCAATCCGCGATTGTAGGGAGCACCCCGCGCGAAGTCACCCTGCTGCCAGCACGCCTTGGCCATCCAATCAACCATGCCACGCTCTGACACCGTTTCCGATGGCGAGTCTCTGCCGGCTGCGACGCTGGCGATCTGTCGACCCGGTTGCGGCGCCTGTTGCACCGCGCCGTCGATTTCCAGCCCGATTCCTGGCATGCCCTTCATCGATGGTCTTGGCAAAGCCGCAGGCGTTGCATGTGTCCAGTTGACCGCCGACATGCGCTGCGCGCTGTTCGGTCTGCCGCAGCGGCCGGCGGTGTGCGCGTCGCTGAAACCGAGTGCCGAGATGTGCGGCGAAACGCGAGACCAGGCCATCGCGTGGCTCACCAAGCTCGATGGGGACACCGCACCGCAGGGAGTACGCAACATTCGTCGCGCAGACTGAGCGGATCGCGCCCTCAGCGGCCGATCGCCCCGCTCGCAGGCACGCTGCGCAGGTCCTGAGCCACCCGCCCCTCGTGGAGAACGATCACGCGGCCCGCGGTGGCGATCGTCTCCGGCCGGTGCGCCACGATGACGCGAGTCAGATCCAGCTGGCGAACCGCCTGGTTGACGAGCCGCTCGCGGTCGACATCGAGCGCGCTCGTGGCCTCGTCCAAAAACAGGATGCGCGGCCGCTTGTACAGCGCGCGCGCCAGCAGGATGCGCTGCTTCTGGCCGCCCGACACGCTGGTGCCCATGTCGCCGATCAGCGTGCGGAAGCCCATCGGCATCGCCTCGATTTCCTCGTACACGGCGGCAAGGCGGGCGCATTCCTCGACCCAGGTGTTGTCCGGTGCCGCGTCGAAGAAGCTGATGTTGTCGACGATCGATCCGGCAAAGAGCTGATCGTCTTGCATCACCGTGCCGATCATGTCGCGCCAGGCGCGCGCGCCGAGCCGCGCCAAAGGCAGACCACCCACACGCACCTCGCCAGCCTGCGCCTCCAACGTGCCCAGCATCAGCTTCAGCAGCGTGGTCTTGCCACAGCCCGAAGGCCCGGCAATCGCGACCGATTCACCCGGCTCGATGGTCACGCTCAGCCCGTCGATCACCCAGGGCTCACCGTCCGAGTAGCGGAAGCGAATGCCGCTGAGTTCGATCTGCGCGCCGACCTTGTCGACATCGACCGAGGCAGCCACGTCGGCCTCGGGTGCAGTCAGCACGATGTCGGCCAGACGCTCGCCCTGCAGCTTCAGCATCCGCAGCTCGACCAGCTTGTCGATCAAGCCACTGACGCGCAACGCGAACTGCTCCTTGTAGGCAAAGAACGCGAACAGCATGCCGACCGAGAAGCTGCGGTCCAGCACCAGCAAGGCGCCGACCCAGATCACTGCCACCCGCTCCAGCCCGAACAACAGCTTGTGCGACACCGCAAAGGTCAGGTCGAGCTTGCGCATCACGATGTGGGCATTCAGCGCATCGACCGCGCGGTTCATGTACTGGCCCTGCCGTTCCTCCTGGCGGTTGAACAGCTTGATCGATTGCACGCCACGCAGCGACTCCAAGAAGTGAGTGGACACTTTTGCGTTGTGGACTATGGATTCTTCTGTCGCATCCCGCAGCGGGCGAAAGAACGCCCAGCGCAGCAGCGCGTACAGGCCCACCGCCGTCAGCGCGATCAGCGTCAGCTTCACGCTGTAGAACGCCATCATGGCGAACGTCAGCACGACCAGCAGCCCGTCAAGCACCACCTCGATGAAGCTGGTGGTCAGCGTCTGCTGAATCTGCTGTACCGCACCGAAGCGGGACATCACATCGCCGGTGTGGCGCTTCTCGAACCACGCCACCGGCAGCCGCATGAGGTGCGCAAACACGTTCGACAACCATTGCAGGTTCAACGTGGCCGACAAGTACAGCACCGCCCACGACCGGATAGCACCGGTCGCGACCTGCACCAGCACCAGCAGGGTGAAACCCAGCCCGAGCGTGACGAGCAGGTCGCGGTCCGCGCTGACCAGTACGCTGTCGACGACCCACTGCATAAAGAACGGCGACAGCAGCATGAACAGCTCGAGCGCCAGTGCCAACACCATGATCTGGAACAGCGAGCGCTTCAGGCCGCTGACCCCGCCCAGCAGCTGCCGCACCGTCACCGACTGCCGCTCGACACGCGGCCGGAACTCGGGCGTGGGCGTCAGCTCGAGCACCACGCCGGTGAAGTGCTTAGACACTTCGGCCATCGACAGCCGCCGAATGCCGCGCGCCGGATCGTGCAGCACCGCCTTGCCACCTCGAAGGGCGACCAGCACGACGAAGTGGTTCAGGTCCCAGTGCAGCACACAGGGCAGCTGCAACTGCGGCAGGTGTTCGAGCTCGGCTCGCAGAGCGCGCGGCGTCAGCTGCAACTGGCCCGCGATGCGCGTCAGGTCGACCATCGTGGCCCCCTTCAGCGACAGCGAGAAACGCTTGCGCAAGGTCGGCAGGTCAGTCTTCAGGCCATGGTGAGTGGCCAGCATGGCCAGGCATGCAAGGCCACATTCGGCCTCTTCGGTCTGCAGCAGCATGGGCACACGCGACTTGCCCCACCCCAAGCGCAGGGCCGACAAGGCGGCCGCGCCGAACCCAGGCTCCTCGGAGCGGGTCACAGTCGGCCCGTGACACTCAACAGGGGCTCGAAGATCCACTCGATCAGCCGACGGCGATCGAGCAATACATCGGCCTCGAGCTGCATGCCGGCGACCAGGGGCTGCGCAACACCATAGGCTTGGACCGTTTGCTCATCGAGTGCCACGGTGATGCGGTAGAGCGGCTCAGCGGCTGGCGCGGCGCCATCCGCACTGGCACCGGGAAAGGCGCCAGCCGACAGCGGCAGACTTGCCAGCTCAGCAGCCTGCAAGGGCGTGCGCGACACCTGCAGCACTTGCCCCGGGTGATGACCGAACTTCTGGTACGGGAACGCCTGGTAGCGCAACTGCACCGCCTGCGCAGGCCGCAGAAAGCCGACCGCACTGGACGGGGCGAACAACTGCGCCTGCATCTTCGCGCCCTCAGGCAAAAGGCTGGCCAACGCAGCGGTCGGGGTGACGCTGTCTCCGGGCGCAGCGAGTACCGCAGTCACCACGCCGGCGCGCGGCGCGCGCACGACGATGCGCTGCAAGGCACCGCTCTCGGCGGACGCCTGCGTCAGCTCGGCGAGGCTGCGTTCAATGCCGCCGCGCTGCGACTGGGCCTGCAAGCCACGCTCCTGCCGCTGCGCTTCCAGCACGCCGATTTCACGCTGATGTGCCAGCCGCTGGCGCTCCAGTGCTTGCGCCTGCGCACGCACCCCGAGGATGTCCTCGGCCTTCGCCTGAACATGCGCGCCAGAGACAAAGTTGTCAGCTTGCAAGGATTGGAGTTGGGCCAGCGCCTTTTGCGCCAGCGCCAACCGTTCCTGCTGCAGTTCGCCCTCGGCGTCCATCTGATTCAGTTCGCGGCGCATGGCGGCGATCTGTTGCGACAAGGCAGCCACCTGCTCTTGCTCAAGACGCTGACTCTGCCGACTGGCCTCTTGCAGGCTGCGCGTGCGCGCATCGATGCTGCCTTGTACGGCGGCTTGCGCGTCGCCAGAAGCGGTGGATCGGTCAACCGAAATGACGAACAAGATGTCGCCAGACTGAACCGAATCGCCTTCGGCAACACGCCGCTCGACGACAGTGCCGGCCTGCGGCGAGGGAAGGCGAAGCACGCCCTGGTCGGGGACCAGGACACCCATCACGTGGGCCTTGCGCGTGTACTCCCCGTGGAAAAGGAACCACCCCGTCGCCAATGCGGCGGCCGCAACCAGTCCCGTCAAGACCGAAAACGACACTGGCCGGACCAGTTGAATCCGGCCCAGCCAGGTGTTCCTGCGGTGCTCCAAGGCCTCAATGCGAAACAGATCACGCATCGTCGCGAGTGTCGCCGCGAGCGCGGAGCCTTACCGCCAATAAAAAACCATTGTTACCAACGGCGGCCCGGAGCACCACCGCTGACTTCGCGCAACTCCTCGGATTTCAGCTCACGGGGACCATTCGCTGGCTCGCGACACCGCTTGCTTGCGATATCCGTCGTCTTGGCGACAGGGGCTTGGGGAAAGACGGGCGCGTTGAAAGGCAATTTCCGCATGTGAAACTCCTGAGAGGGATGGGCCGAATGCACACCGTGTGCATGGGCGAATTCCAGCAGCTCCCTCGCCGTTTCATAACTGTCAACTCTTACAGCTTGTGCTCTGCTCCACAGACGAGTACCTGTTCGCGCCGACCCTCAAAAAATCAGCTTCAGCCGCAACGCCTTGAGAACGGCCTGATGCTTGTTGACGCAGTCGAGCTTGTGGGTGGCATTGGTCAGGTGTAGCACGGCGGTGCGCTCGCTGATCCCGAGAATGTTGCCGACTTCCCAGGCAGTCTTGCCTTCCATCGTCCAGCGCAGGCTCTCCAGTTCGCGAGGCGTCAGCGATACCGCGCTCGTGTCGGGAACGGTTGGCAGCAACACGCGTGAGGCCGCATCTTGCGCCAGCACCGCAAACAGCTGCAGATCGGCGACCATGCGGGTGAGCTCCTGCGACGCGTGGGGCAGCGGTCGATCGCGGTCGACACCGAGCACGAAGTGCCGACCTTCCGGCAAGTGCAGCGCCAGGCAGATCCCGGTCCGGTAGCCGAACCGAGCCTGCGCCTCCCACATCTCCGACTGGCCCGCTGAGATGTAGGTGGTTT
This sequence comes from Burkholderiales bacterium, assembly GCA_947462175.1. Lineage (GTDB taxonomy): Bacteria > Pseudomonadota > Gammaproteobacteria > Burkholderiales > Burkholderiaceae_C > PBB1. The sequence continues at coordinate 7,013 of CANHOE010000074.1, forward strand.
GGTCCCAGATGATGGGCACGCTCTTGCGCTTGCAATGCTGCATCACCGGGTCATTCAAGCATTTCGCCCCTTCTTCGAGCGTGGCACTGAAGGCCGGCGGCGCGTTGTCGATGGCAATGAACTCGGTGTCACCCAGGAAGTGGTCGATGACGGTGATGGCCGACACAGTCTCGAAGCCGAGGCCACGGGCAAAGTCGACGATTTCCGAGTGGAGATCGTCACGGCTTTGCGCCTCAAACACCGATGAAAAGCCACCCTGAAGCATCAGAAACCGATCACTCCCGAACGCCAGACATTCGCTGTCTCCCCGCTGCACACCTGCAAACATTGACAGGTGGCAAGCTCGACAAACCCGCAGACACTGAACCCAGAGGCAGTTTGGTGACTGCCATTCGAAAGGCGGTACCTCATGACTCCCCCGTGGACAGTGCGTGCATGGCCCCCTCTATGGTGGCAGGCGGACTCTACGATGGATTTGTGCCTTACACACATGCACACCCGTGTCGTCCATTCCGGTTTGTCCGATTCGCCCTGCTGCGGGCAGACCCTGTGGGCGCGCACCCGTGATGAAAGCACCGCCGGCGTCGCCTGGGATTGGGTGCAATTGCATCAAGGGGTAGTCGCGATGGCCGATCCGATGGGCTTGGTGACCAATCTGATGCTGCTCGACGCCCATGGCGATCCGATTCCCACACTCCAGGCAACGCTGCACTTGAACGAGATCGTGCATGCGCTGCCCTGGCAGACCGAGGTAGAACGCGCCCTTGCACGGATGGCGGCCTGACGAAATCGGGGGTTCGCATCGCCGCAGGTCGCATGCCGGCTCAGCCGGGTTGGCACATCTCGATGTGCGGAATGCCGTCTTCGAGGTAACCCTCACCGACGGGTCGAAAGCCTTCCGAGCGGTAGAAGTCCTCCAGATGGCTTTGTGCAGACAGCCGAATGCCCAGCCCTGGATACTCGGCCAAGGCTTTCGCAACAGCACGCTGGACCAGCATCCGCCCCAGCCCGACACCGCGACCCGCACCGAAGGTCAGCACCCGGCCGATCGCAGGCTCTGAATACTTGACCCCCGGAGCGATGACACGGGCGTAAGCCAAGGGCATGCGCTGCTCGTCCGACCATGCGGCCAGGTGCCAGGCCGCTTCATCGCGACCGTCAACATCGAGGTAAGCGCAACGCTGCTCGACGCAAAACACTTGCTGGCGCACCATGTAGATGTATTGCAACTCGTGCACGCTGAGCGCGTCGAAACGGCAGCAGCGCCACTGAGTTTCGAGCGCGGGAGTGGTCAGCATGAGCCGGATCATGCCGCGTCGTGGAACGAATTTCCATCGCGGCGCGATGACAGTGGCAGCGATTCTTCGTTTCCCACCGGCACGTACCGCACGGTTCAGCGCACGGCCGCTTCGTTCAAGCGCCGCGCCACCCACGCCAGCCCCGCCACCGTGAGGAGCGCGCAGACCGCAAACGGCACTGCCCCATCGGCAGCGCCCAGGGTTTCGCCCTTCAGCACGCGCGCCATCAGCGTCGACTGTGCCAATGCCGGGACCCACAGGTGCCACGGCGATTCACCGCGCTGGTCGAACACCGACACGAGTGGCAGCAGCGAGACCGCAGCCAGCACCACCGTGCTGCTGGCCTGCGCCTCCTTGAAGCTCTTGCAGCGGATCGCGATCGCCATCAGCAATGCTGACATCGCCGCGGCAAACGGCAACAGCAGCGCCAGAAACACCAAGGCCTCCGGCCAACCGTACTGGAACATCGCCTGCAAGGTGTCGCTGCGCAAGAGCCATTGCGCCGGGATGAAGCTGAAGCAGCTCAGCATCGCGATCAACACCGCCACGCTGGCCACCGCACCCCACTTGCCCAGCACCAGTGCGCCGCGCCGCGCCGGGTTCATGAGCAGCGGCTCCAGCGATCCGCGCTCGCGCTCGCCGGCCGTGGTGTCCAGCGCCGCGTTCAAGGCGCCGTACAGCACGGCCATGATCACGAAGAACGGCAGCATCCCGGTGATCTGTGCAGCTCGCGTGCGCGCGCTGGCGAGGTCGCGCTCCTGCACCTCGAAGGGCTCAAGCAGTTCGGTGGCCACGCCGCGCAGCGCCAGCGTCAGCATCGTGCGCTCCTGCGCGTAAGCAGCCAGCAGCCGCTGCGCCCGCGCCGCGCCGGCCTGCGCCTGTGCATTGCCGCTGTCGCTGACCACCTCGATCGTCGGCACCTCGCCGCGCTGCACTGCCACATCGAAACCCGTCGGCACCACCAGCACCGGATCAGACCACTTTCGTGCGCGGAGCTGCGCTTCATAGTCTGCAGGTGGCGCTTTGACGATGCGCGTCTGCCGTTGCAGGAAGTTGACCAGGCCCGGCGCGTGTGCGGCCCCGTCGACGTAGACGACGCGGCTCTCGGCGCTGGCCTCGAAGCTGGCCAGCAGCGCCGACAGCGCGACCAGCAGCAGCGGCCCCATCAGCACGCTGCTGAACAGCACGACCATCAGGGTGCGGCGATCCCGCAAGGCATCGACCACTTCCTTCCGATAGACGGCCCAGGCCGCGCGGGCGGCGCTCATGCGAGGACCTCACCCGGCGTCTGGCGCACCTCTGTGGTCTCGAAGGCCAGGCGCACGAAAGCCTCTTCGAAGTCAGTCTGGCCGGTCTGCGCCAGCAACTCGTCCACTGTGCCTGCGGCCACGCTGCGACCACCCGACACCACCACCACGTGGTCGCACAGCCGCTCGACCTCCTGCATGATGTGCGTCGAGAACACGGTGCACTTACCGCCACCCTCGGCGGTTCGCAAAAACCGCAGCGACTCCCGCAGACTGCGGGTGGCGGTCACGTCCAGACCGTTGGTCGGTTCGTCCAGCACGATGTTCGCCGGGTCGTGGACCAGCGCGC
>CANHOE010000075.1 GCA_947462175.1 Burkholderiales bacterium
CCATCTGGTCGCCGAAGCGTTGCAGGATGGTGACCAGATCGCAATGTTTCCCGAGGGCACCACCAGTGATGGCCACGGCCTGCTGCCGTTTCACGCGAACCTGCTGCAGGCCGCGATCGCTGTCAACGTACCGGTCCAGGCCATCGCGCTGCGCTTCTCAGATGCCAGCGAGCGCATCAGCTCCGCCGCCGCTTACATCGGCGACATGACGCTGATGCAATCAATGTGGGCGGTGGTGTCCGCCTCCGACCTCACGGTCCATGTGCGGGTGCTGCCGGCATTTGCCCCTCAAGGCATGGCTCGGCGTGAATTGGCCGAGCGCTTGCGCGCGGACATCTTTGCACGGCTGGAGCGAGGATCTGCCCAGGACGTGGGGTGACCCCGACGCCGCTCACGCGCCAACCTCTATGGATGGGTACGTTGCGACCCGGTGTCAGTCGCTTTCAAGGAACCGCCGACTGATCGGCTGGAAAGCAGCATCCAACTCGTAGACGATTGGCACGCCGTTCGGAATTTCCAGGCCGATGATGTCGTCGTCGGAGATCTGGTCCAGGTGCTTCATCAGTGCGCGGATGCTGTTGCCGTGCGCGGCCACGATCACCCGCTTGCCAGCGGCCATCGATGGCACGATGGTGTCGTTCCAGTAGGGCAGCACGCGCGCGACCGTGTCCTTCAGGCATTCCGTCAGCGGTACTTGGCCAGGCTCCAACCCCGCGTATCGCACATCGTTGCGCTCGCAGCGCGGGTCGCCCAGCTCCAAAGCCGGTGGCGGTGTGTTGTAGCTGCGGCGCCACTGCAGCACCTGTGCGTCGCCGTACTTTGCAGCGGTGTCGGCCTTGTTCAGACCTTCCAGCGCCCCATAGTGGCGCTCGTTGAGCCGCCACGAATGCACCACCGGCAGCCAGGTGCGGTCGAGCTGATCAAGCGTGTGCCACAGCGTCCACACGGCGCGTTTCAAGACCGAGGTGTAGGCGATGTCGAAATCGAAACCCGCCGCCTTGAGCCGGCGGCCGGCAGATTGCGCCTGCTCGACACCGAGCGGTGTCAGGTCGACATCGACCCAGCCGGTGAATCGATTGTCGAGGTTCCAGGTGGATTGCCCATGGCGGATCAGCACGAGTTGGGTCATGGTGGGGCGACGGAATCGCAGGCAGTGGGATGGGAGTGAGTTGGACTCGGGAAAACCCCGAAATTCTATAATCTGTGGCTTTGCGATTGACCCCACTCTGACCGGACCGCTTCGTGACCTTCTTTCTCAACAACTGGTTTTTGTTCGCCGCTGCACTGGTCTCAGGCGGCCTGCTGGCTTGGCCACTGCTGTCTCGCGGCGCTGCCGCAGGGGGCGTCACGCCAGCCGAAGCGGTCAACTTGATCAACCGCGAACGCGGCGTGCTGATTGATGTCAGCGAACCGGCCGAGTTTGGCGCAAGCCACGCGGCTGGCGCGAAGAACTTGCCTTTCGGCACGCTGGAAACGGCGGCCGACTTGCCGAAAAACAAGGCCATTCCGCTTTTGCTGATGTGCCCGACCGGGTCGCGCGCCAACCGCGGCGCGGCCATCCTGCGCAAACGCGGCTATGAAAAGGCCAGCGCGATCGCCGGTGGCGTCGCCGCTTGGCGTGAGGCGAATTTGCCCATCGAGCGCTCCACTTGACGATGAATAAGACTACCGACGCCAGCCTCACCATGCCCGAGCATTCCAACATCACCATGTACACCACCGAGGTGTGCCCCTACTGCCTGCGTGCCAAGTCGCTGCTGAAGGCGCGCGGCGTCACTGCGATCGACGAAATTCGGGTGGACCTTGATCCGACGGCGCGCACCACGATGATCGAACGCACCGGCCGACGCACCGTGCCGCAGATATTCATCGGCGATGCCCACATCGGCGGCTGCGACGACCTGATGGCGCTCGATCAGCGCGGTGGCCTGCTGCCGCTGTTGCGGCCGCAAGCTGCACAGGACTGATGCGAAGAAGGCGTGAGCGCTTTAATTCCGGAGCCCAAAGCCGTCTCGGCGGTCATACCCTTCCGCCATAATCCGTCCCCCAAGCGGTAGCCAGGTCGCCGCTCCACAACCCACCAAGAGATTGCCATGGCAGACGAAGACACCTCCCCGATGTTCCAGATTCAGCGCATCTACCTGAAGGATTTGTCGCTGGAACAGCCCAATTCGCCAGCGATCTTCCTGGATCAGCAGCAGCCGCAGGTCGATATCAATATCGGCGTCGGCGCCGACACCATCGGCAAGGACAACTATGAAGTGACGGTGCGTGTGACCGTGACCGCCAAGGTCGGCGAGAAGACCCTTTTCCTGCTGGAAGCCAAGCAGGCGGGCATCTTCGAGATCCGCAACATCCCTCAAGATCAACTGCAGCCGATCGTCAGCATCGCCTGCCCAGGCATCGTCTACCCGTACTTGCGCGCGATCGTCTCCGACATCTGCACCCGAGCCGGCTTCCCGCCGGTGACGCTGGCTGAAATCAATTTCCAGGCGATGTACGAAAGCCAGATGGCTGCCGCTGCAGAAGCCACCGCCAATGGCGCCGGTGGCAGCGCGCTGGTCAACTGATCGTCAGAACTGTCTGGGGCCCCTGAGCGCTACTCGGTGAATCTGAGCGTGCTCGGTGCCGGTGCCTGGGGCACCGCGCTGGCAATCAGTGCCAGCGCCCGCCATCCCACCCTGCTGTGGGCCCGGGATGCAGCGCAGGCGGAGGCGATGCGCGTACAGCGGCGCAACTCGCACTATCTGGCCACCGCTGAATTCCCGGCATCCCTTCAAGTCACCCACGATTTCGACCTGGCGGTCGCGCACGCCAGTGGCGGCCTTCTGATCGTTGCCACACCGATGTCCGGGCTTGCCCCAGTTTTGCGGGCTTTGCCGTCCGGCCCGCAGGCGCCAGGCCTTTTCTGGCTGTGCAAAGGCTTCCAGGAGGGCACCGGTTTGCTGGGCCACGAGGTGGCGCAGCAGGCTTGGCCGGGTGGACGCGTCGGGGTGCTCTCGGGACCGAGCTTCGCACAGGAAGTGGCTGCCGGCCGGCCAACTGCGCTCGTCGCCGCGAGCCACGATGCGGCACTGTGCGAGCAGGCAGTCGCTGCGCTGCACAGCGACAACCTGCGCGTCTACACCACGGACGATCCGATCGGCGTCGAGGTCGGCGGTGCCGTCAAGAACGTGATGGCGATTGCTACCGGGCTGGCCGATGGTCTGCAACTCGGTTTCAACGCCCGCGCGGCCCTGGTCACTCGCGGACTGGCCGAGATGGTGCGACTGGGCGTGGCCCTTGGCGCCCGTGCTGACACCTTCATGGGGCTGAGCGGGCTGGGCGATCTGGTGCTCACCGCCACAGGCGATCTGTCACGCAACCGCACCGTCGGCCTGCGGCTGGCACAAGGCCAAGCGCTGAGGCAGGTCGTCGCTGAACTCGGCCATGTGGCTGAGGGCGTGCTGAGCGCGCCCACTGTGCTGAAGCGCGCCCAGACGCTGGGCGTCGATATGCCGATCACCGCTGCCGTGGTCGACGTGCTGGAAGGGCGCTCGACGCCTCGTCAGGGTGTCGAGCGACTGATGGGCCGCGGCCCGCGCCCCGAGCGCTGAATCGGGGGCTCATGCGCCGCCCGCATAGCCGTTCTGGCGCCATGCCTCGAACACCGCGACCGCGACGGCATTGCTCAAGTTCAGACTGCGCTGCCCCGGCAGCAATGGAAGCCTGACGCGCTGGTCTTCGGCGAATGTGTCCCGGATCTTTGGTGGCAATCCGGCCGTTTCCGACCCGAACACCAGCCAGTCTCCAGCCTGCCAGGCTGTGGCAGCGAGTGTTGGACTGCCGCGTGTCGTGAAGGCAAAGCAACGGGCCGGATCGGGCCGCATCGCGGCGAGGAAGATCTCCCAGGACGCATGGCGCTTCACCCGCGCATGCTCGTGGTAATCGAGCCCGGCGCGCTGCAGCAGCTTGTCGTCCATCGAGAAGCCGAGCGGCTCGATCAGATGCAGTGCGCAGCCCGTGTTGGCGGCCAGCCGGATCACGTTGCCGGTGTTCGGCGGGATCTCGGGGTGTACCAAAACGATGTTGAACATCGTCAGTGCTCCGGGGCTGGGGTGCGAGCCACCACCCACACCTGGACGGACAGTGCGCCGGCATCGAGCAGAACCTGGCTCAATTCGTCGGTCGTCGCCTGTGTCGTCATCACGTCGTCGATCAGCCCAATGCGGCGTCCGACCACCTCGAGCCGCCGCTTTGGTTCGATGGCGAACGCACCGCGAACATTGGCGAGGCGACGCTCGCGCGGCAGCGACAGTTGGTACGGCGTCTCCCGAATGCGCAGCAGCATCGCGGCGTCGGTGTGGCAGCCGAGTCGTCGCGCACAACGGCGAGCCAACTCCCACGACTGGTTGTAGCCCCGCTCTCGCAAACGCTGCGCACCCAGCGGCACCGGCAGAAGGTAATCCGGTTGATCGTCTGCGTGGGCCCACTGGGCGGCCAGCAGCAGATCGCACAGTGCATCGGCGAGGTCGAGCCCGCTGCGGTACTTGAAGTCGCTGATGATTCGGTCCCAGGGGTGGCTGTAATCAACTGCGGCGATGGCGCTGTGGAAGCTGGGCGGTGTGAGTACGCAGCGACCGCAGATCGCCACCTCGGACACCAACCGTGCGGCGCAGCGTTGACAGCGATCGACAGGGGCCGCGAACCGAGTCGTGCAGTGGCTGCAAATGCGCCCGTTGCCCCAGCCGTGGCAGACCGCGCACTGGCTGGGCCAGCGGCGCCACGGTGCGGGCCACGCCATGCGTGGAAGTTCGGTCTGTGCAGTCACGCGCTCAATATACTGGGGCAATGACAGGCAGCAGTGAGGCAGCGCGATCGATCGACGAGGCAGCAGTCTCCGCCGTGCAGCGGCGATTGGCTCGGCATGCCTCGCCGCCTTGGTTGCATGCCGAAGTCGCCGGGCGCATGGCCGAGCGCTTGCTGCTGTTCAAGACGCCGCCGCGTCGCATGGTCGACTGGTGCTCGTTTCTCGGTGCCGGCGCGCAACGCTTGACAACGACTTTCCCGAACTCCGCGTTGATTGCCATCGAGCCCAGCGATATCCTGGCCGAACGCAGTCGTGCGCTTTTGCGTTCCCCATGGTGGACGCCCAGACGCTGGAAGGCGCCTGCGGCAGAGGTGGCGCTGGAGTCGGCGCCGCCTCCCGAGAATGTCCAACTGGTTTGGGCCAACATGGTGCTGCACGGCGTTACGGCGCCGCCATCGCTGATGCAGCACTGGCATCGAATGTTGTCGCCCGGCGGCTTTGCGATGTTTTCATGCCTGGGGCCGGACACCGTCCGCGAACTGACGGCGGTGTATGCGAGATTGCAATGGCCTGAGCCAACGATCGCCTTCGTCGACATGCACGATTTGGGCGACATGCTGGTGCACGCCGGCTTTGCAGATCCAGTGATGGATCAGGAGCGCCTGTCTGTGCACTGGGATAGCGCGGCAGCGCTGTGCAGGGATCTGCGCCTGCTCGGGAGCAATGTGTCGCCGCATCGCTACCCTGGCTTGCGCACCCCGCGTTGGCAGACAGCCTTGCACGGTGCACTCGAGTCCCTGCGCGACAACAGCGGCCGGTATGCGTTGACTTTCGAAATCGTCTATGGACATGCCTTCAAGGCCGAACGGAGGGCGTCTGCACCAGCCGAGACTCAGGTGCCGCTGGGAGAAATGCGACGTCTTTTGCAGTCTGCCCGTAAGACCGTCGTTTGAGTACGAGTTCTAGGGTCGTATAAACTTCAATTTCTGAGAACGTCGTGGTGAATTGCTCGCAGGAATTAGCTGCGCAGTCAGGTTGCCACGCCGCCGATATCGCCTTGATCCCGTCACCGAGTTTCACTTCGAGATGTCTAGTTGCTCTTACGGTCATGCTGCAGGCGCTCCCGCGCTACCGGCGGCATGGCGCTTTGGAAGAGAAAGCGATCCATCGGTGAGCGAGTGGTCGGTGGAGTGGCTGTTGAAGCGCAATTGCTCTATGGCCCCCCAGCAGTTGTTCGCGATGTTCGGCACCCTGTGCGTCCTGTCGTTGGCGATTGCAGCGTATTTCTGGTCGCAGGGTGCCACATTCATCATGGCGTTTGCGTGGGCCGAATTGGTTGCGGTAGGTGCCGCGCTGTTCGTCTACTCACGACATGCGGCAGACCAGGAAAACATCGCCTTGCGCAAGGGGCTGCTGACGGTGGCCCACACATCAGGTAACACGATCGAGACAGCCGAATTTGCGCCGGAGTGGGTCAGCGTTGAGCCAGTGACCGGCGATGAATCGCTGATCGAGGTCTTCGGGCAGGGGCGGCGGATTGAAGTCGGGCGCTTCGTGCGCCCGGAGTTGAGGCGGCAGCTGGCCAATGAGCTGCGGCACGCAGTTCGGCTGGCGCGGCTGCGGCCGCAAGGTGCTCTGCCATCGGCAGAGCTTTGACAACACGAGCAGTGATGATGAACACGATGAAAGCAATTTCCACGAAGGTCTCGCAGGCGATGCTGGGCGCGAGCTTGTGGGTGGTTTCGACGCTTGCCGCGGCGACCAACGATTTGCCCGGTGGCCCGGCAGTCAATCAGCTCGATCTCCATCCCGCCGTGACCAAGATTGCTGAGGATCAGCGCTATTTGCATTACCTCATGATGGGCGTTTGCCTGGTGATTTTTTTCGCCGTTTTCGGGGTGATGTTCTATTCGATCTTTGTGCATCGCAAGTCGAAGGGCGCCAAGCCCGCCAACTTCCACGAGAGCACCGCCGTTGAGATTGCCTGGACGGTGGTGCCTTTCATCATCGTCATCGGCATGGCATTGCCAGCGACCAAGGTGGTCGTCGCGATGAAGGACACCAGCTCGGCCGACTTGACGATCAAGGCGACCGGCATGCAGTGGAAGTGGGGCTATGACTACCTGAACGGAGAAGGCGCCGGCATCGGCTTTGTGTCGACGCTTGATGCGGCCCAGCGTCAGATGTCCGACTCCGGCAATCCATCGGGAGATGACTACTTGCTGAAGGTCGATCACCCGATGGTCGTCCCTGTTGACAAGAAGATCCGCATCATCACCACCGCCAACGACGTGATTCATGCGTTCGCCGTGCCGTCTTTCGGGATCAAGCAGGACGCGATTCCTGGCTTCGTTCGTGACACGTGGTTCCGCGCTGAAAAGATCGGCGACTACCACGGCCAGTGCCAAGAGCTATGCGGCAAGGAACATGCCTACATGCCGATTCATGTGAAGGTGGTGTCTGCTGCCGACTACACGAAGTGGGTTGAAGGCCAGCGCGCAGCGATGTCGGCGAAGGCTGACGATCCGTCCAAGGTTTGGGAGTCGGCCGACCTGATTGCGCGCGGCGAGAAGGTCTACAACGGTAACTGCGCCGTCTGTCACGGGGCCAACGGCAAGGGCGCTGGAGCGATCAAGGCGCTTGATGGTGCCGCAGTGGTGTTGGATGAGGACAAGACCAAGCAGATCGCAGTGTTACTGAACGGCCAGAACAATGGCGCAATGCCGGCGTGGAAGCAACTCTCCGACACGGAGATCGCCGCCGTTATCACCTACACAAAGAACAACTGGTCGAACAAGACCGGACAAGCTGTCCAGCCGGCCGATGTGGTCGCTGCCCGCAAGTAATCGATTCCAGACACACGATCAGTCGTTTCAGAAGGACCTTCCATGAGTGCAGTACTTGACCACGGTGACCACGGTCACGCGCATCACCACGATCATGATCACGGTGCGCCGCGCGGCTGGCGTCGCTGGTTGTACGCGACGAACCACAAGGACATCGGCACGATGTACCTGTTGTTCTCGTTCGCGATGCTGATCGTTGGTGGCATCCTGGCGATGATCATCCGTCTGGAGCTTTTCCAGCCAGGTCTGCAGTTCGTCAACCCGCAGCTGTTCAACCAGTTGACGACGATGCACGGTCTGATCATGGTGTTCGGCGCGATCATGCCGGCCTTCGTCGGTTTTGCGAACTGGATGATTCCGTTGCAGATCGGCGCGCCGGACATGGCGTTCGCCCGAATGAACAACTTGAGCTTCTGGCTGTTGATTCCCGCCGGCGCGATGCTCGTGGGCTCGTTCTTCATGCCCGGTGGTGCACCGGCGGCCGGCTGGACGCTTTACGCGCCGCTGACGCTGCAGATGGGCCCGTCGATGGACGCCGGCATCTTCGCGATGCACATCCTCGGTGCGAGCTCGATCATGGGCTCGATCAACATCGTCGTCACCATCCTGAACATGCGCGCGCCCGGCATGACACTGATGAAGATGCCGTTGTTCTGCTGGACTTGGCTGATCACCGCCTACTTGCTGATCGCGGTGATGCCTGTGCTGGCAGGCGCCATCACGATGACGCTGACCGACCGCCACTTCGGCACCAGCTTCTTCAATCCCGCGGGTGGTGGCGATCCAGTGATGTACCAGCACATTTTCTGGTTCTTCGGCCATCCTGAGGTCTACATCTTGATCTTGCCGGCCTTCGGCATCATCAGCGCCATCATCCCGGCCTTCGCCCGCAAGCGTCTGTTCGGCTACACCTCGATGGTGTACGCCACGGCTTCGATCGCAATCCTGTCGTTCATGGTCTGGGCACACCACATGTTCACCACTGGCATGCCGGTGACGGGGCAGTTGTTCTTCATGTATGCGACCATGCTGATCGCGATACCCACCGGCGTGAAGATCTTCAACTGGATCGCGACCATGTGGCGCGGCTCAATGACTTTCGAGACGCCAATGCTGTTCGCGGTCGGCTTCATATTCGTGTTCACGATGGGCGGCTTCACTGGGCTGATCCTGTCGGTCGCGCCGGTCGACATCCAGTTGCAGGATACTTATTACGTGGTGGCGCACTTCCATTACGTGCTGGTGGCCGGTTCGTTGTATGCGATGTTCGCAGCTGTGTACTACTGGGGACCGAAGTGGACCGGCGTGATGTACAGCGAGACCCGAGGCAAGATCCACTTCTGGGGTTCGTTGATCTTCTTCAACATCACCTTCTTCCCGATGCACTTTCTGGGTCTGGCCGGCATGCCGCGGCGCTACGCTGATTACCCCATGCAATTCGCCGACTTCAATGCCCTCGCATCCGTTGGCTCGTTCGGCTTCGGTCTGATGCAGGTGTATTTCTTCTTCTTTGTCGTGTTGCCAATGATGCGCGGCAAGGGTGAGCGCGCGCCGGCCAAGCCATGGGAAGGTGCCGAAGGACTCGAATGGGAAGTGCCCTCACCCGCACCATTCCACACCTTCGAAACCCCGCCTAAGCTCAACGCCGCAGCGACCAAGGTGATCGCTTGATCAGGGCATCAGCATGACCACGCCCGAGGAAAAGAAAAGCAACATGCGTTTGGGGCTGATACTCGCCTCCGTCGCGGTGGTCTTTTTCATCGGGTTCATGGTCAATGCTGCCTTGTTCGGCGCTTGACCATGGGTGATCAGCGTCCTCACAGCTTGTCCGCAGCCAGACTGCTGCGGGATGACAATGTCCGGATGTTCGGCAAGCTGGTGGTCGTCACCGTGCTGATGTTTGGCTTTGGATATGCGTTGGTGCCGTTGTACCAAGCTGTCTGTACTGCGCTTGGTATCAATGTGCTGACGCTGTCGGACAAGGTGGTATCGGGACGTAGTTCGTCGTCTGGGACCAATTCTCAGGTGGACAAGAGCCGCACCATCACCGTCGAATTCGATGCGAACTCACGCGGCATCTGGAAGTTCAAGCCAGCCGTGAGCAGCATTCAAGTGCATCCGGGTGAACTCACCACGGTGATGTACGAGTTCACCAACACACAGAGCCGGACCATGGCTGCGCAGGCCATTCCGAGTTATGCGCCGATGCAGGCGATGGCGCACTTCAACAAGCTGCAGTGCTTCTGTTTCAACGAGTACATCATGAAGCCG
>CANHOE010000076.1 GCA_947462175.1 Burkholderiales bacterium
CTGCCTTGGCAAGCATTGGACAGTCAACCGGCATCGCGCTGGCTGCAATAGGCGAGAGGCTGCTCGTCGCCATCTGCACGCTCATCAGATCGCCCGCCCAACCGCGAAGCGGGAGCAGGGCGATCAGGAGCATCACGAACAGGCGATTCATGGGGCCATCATACGCAGCGCCCAAGTCGGCTCAGCCGCCAAGTCCTGGGGAACCTGGGCAGTATTCAGACAGCTGCTGGGACTTCGAGCGCAGGACACTGGTGTTCCCGCTGCCGCCGCTCAGACCGGCGCCGTGTCTAGCTGCCGGTAGGCGTCGCGCAGCCACATCTTCAGGCGCTGGCGGTCCATCATGCCCAGGCCCGTGCGCGACTTGTCGGCATCGTGCTGCGCTGCCCAGAAGCTGCTGCTCGATGCATCGATCTTCTGGATGATGCTGTCGCTCAGGTGCTTGATCGTGACCACATGGGCGCCGAAGCCGATGGCGCGGTCCTGCTCGCCGGATTGCTCGAGCATGCCGAAGTCGTCTCCGCGCATCTGGTTGCGCACCAGCACGTAGTTGAGGCGTGCGCCGAACCGGTCGAGCAGCTTCTTCAGCAGATCGACCGAGTCCCGACCCGAATCCATCACATGCCAGTAGGTGATCGTGAAGCCGGATTCGGCGGCCATGTCGAGCACGCCCGATTCGTCCATCCACTTGACCAGCGGGTCGTGAGTTTGAGCGGCCAGATCGACCAGGATGCGGCGTTCGGGCTGTTCGACGGCGGCCTCGATGATCGAGTCGAGTGCCTCATAGCGGTCGACGAGCACCGGCGACGCGAAGCCCGAGTAGAAGCGCAGCAACGCGCCGTGCGAGCGGTCGGTGTCGAAGCCGAGGAACGGCAATTCCTTGTCGATCAGGTACTGCGCAACGAGGCGCGACACCAGCGACTTGCCCACACCACCTTTTTCGCCGCCGATGAAATGAATGTTGGCCATGCCGGGTCCTTGGATGAAGAAAGAGAAACAGAAAAAAATGGGCTGCGACACCGTCGCAGCCCATTCGAAAAATCCGGCAGTGGTCAGCCTGCCAGGCGTTCCTCGATGCGAGCCATCGTTGCCGGCAGTTCCTTCGGCAGATGGTATTCGAGCTGCTTGAACAGCGCTGCATGCAAGACCAGTTCCTGCTTCCAGGCGGCCTTGTCGATGCTGGTGACGCTGTCGAACTGCTCGCGGGTGAAGTTCAGGCCGTCCCAGCGCAGGTCGTCGTAGCGTGGGCTGACGCCGAACACGTTGTCTTCACCGTCCGCTTTGCCGTCGACGCGGCCGAGCATCCATTCGAGCGCACGCATGTTGTCGCCGTAACCGGGCCAGGCAAACTTGCCATCGGTGCCCTTGCGAAACCAGTTGACGCAGAAGATCAGCGGCAGCGTCGCGCCGCTGGCCGACAGCTTGTTGCCGATGTCGAGCCAGTGCTGGAAGTGGTCAGCCATGTTGTAGCCCGCAAAGGGCAGCATCGCGAACGGATCGCGCCGCACGACGCCCTGTTGGCCAGCAGCGGCCGCGGTGGTTTCGCTGCCCATGGTCGCGGCCATGTAGACGCCTTCGACCCAGCTCCGTGCCTGAGTCACCAACGGCACGGTCGTCGAGCGACGGCCGCCGAAGATGAAGGCGTCGATCGCGACACCGGCGGCGTTGTCCCATTCCGGATCGAGCACCGGGTTGTTGCCTGCGGCCACGGTGAAGCGCGCGTTGGGGTGCGCTGCCTTCGCGCCGGTCTCTTTGGCGATCGCCGGCGTCCAGTCCTTGCCTTGCCAGTCGATCAGGTGCGCGGGTGGCGTGTCGGTCATGCCTTCCCACCACACATCGCCGTCGTCGGTCAGCGCCACATTGGTGAACACCACATCGGACTTCAGCGAGTCCATGCAGTTCGGGTTGGTCTTGTGGTTCGTGCCCGGGGCCACGCCGAAGTAGCCGGCTTCCGGGTTGATCGCGTACAGGCGGCCCGCTCCATTGGCATCCACGCCTGGCTTGATCCAGGCGATGTCGTCACCGATGGTGGTGACCTTCCAGCCGACGTAGCCGTCCGGCGGCACCATCATCGAGAAGTTGGTCTTGCCGCAGGCACTCGGGAAGGCGGCGGCGACGTGGTACTTCCGGCCCGCCGGGTTGGTCACGCCGAGGATGAGCATGTGCTCGGCCAGCCATCCCTGGTCACGACCCATCGTGGAGGCGATGCGCAGCGCGAAGCATTTCTTGCCCAGCAACGCGTTGCCGCCGTAGCCGGAACCGTAGCTCCAGATCTCGCGCGTTTCGGGATAGTGGACGATGTACTTCGTGTTGTTGCACGGCCAGGGCACGTCTTTCTGGCCGGCTGCGAGCGGTGCACCGACGGTGTGCACGCAAGGCACGAACTCGCCATCGGCGCCCAGCAGGTCGATGACCGCCCGGCCCATGCGGGTCATCGTGCGCATGCTCACGACGACATAAGGGCTGTCCGTCAGTTCGACGCCGATGTGCGAGATGTGCGAGCCCAGCGGGCCCATCGAGAACGGCACGACATACAGCGTGCGGCCCTTCATCGCGCCGCGGAACAGCGCCTGATCCCCTGTCTGCAGCAGCGCGCGCATCTCGGCGGGCGCCATCCAGTTGTTGGTGGGGCCTGCGTCTTCCTTGCGCGGGCTGCAAATGTAGGTGCGGTCCTCGACACGGGCCACATCGCTCGGGTCGCTGGTGGCCAGGAAGCTGCGCGGGCGCAGTTCAGGGTTCAGCTTCTTCATCGTGCCAGCGGCAACCAGCTGGCTGCACAGCTGGTCGTATTCGGCTTGAGAGCCGTCACACCAGTGAATGCTGGCTGCGCCGGTCAGCACAGCAATTTCGTCGACCCAGGCCTTAAGGCGCTGGTGCTTCAAGTCGGCTGGCACGTTGTGGTGCGGCCGATTCGTGGCGGTACTGTTGATAGGACCTCCTGAATGCGAAAACTGCGAACTTGGGCGAGCCTCGCGAACGCAATGCGGGGCTCGCCGAATGCCACAGACTTGCGCTCTCCTGCCGGCGTACAGCCTCCGCGCAGGGCCACCATTGTGTGTCTGAACGCCATGAGGTTGTCATCCACCTGTCCAGAGGGGTGCGGCAAACCGGGAATTCCGAGCTTCTGGGCGGTTGTAGTGTGTCTGTGCGCGACCCAGCGGGACTTGCGCCACGTCAAGGGCGGGGCCTGAGCGTGCGTCTGAAACGGCGCAGCCAATCCGAGGCTGCCTGCCATGTGGCCGACGCCCGCACGCGATTTATCCAGTGGGCTTTCCATGCCACCCAACGGCCATACCCCCGAGCAAACCACGCCAACTGCATCAGTGCCGGCTTCATGAGCGCAAACAGCCGGGCGACGACGGCGGTACCGACGAGCTTGGCTGCCACGATCAGCAACAACCCCACTCCGGCGTGTCCTCGGGTGATCAGTGCCAGTGCGCCGAGCTTGACCGGCAGCAGCGCCAAACCCGGTACCGCGAAAACTGCCAGCGCCGCATACGGTGGAAGGTGTTGCAGTTGTCGTTCGAGCCAGGACAGCGGCGGCCATCGTGCGAGGCGCCCGAGCGCGGCCTGCAGCGGCTCCCAGCCCCATTCCTCGAAGAGGATGACGAGGGCGACCAGAACCCCGAAGGCCTGGCGCAGCCATCGCATCGTCAAGCGGCCACAGCCCCGGGCCGGCTGGCTTCGACGACGTAGCTTGCGCTGGTGCGCACGGCGCTCGAAGGGTCGTTCACGTCGTCGACGCCCCTCAGCGCCACCAGCAGTTGCTTCGCATCCAGCGTGAACAGCATGCAGCCGCGCTTGTCGCTGCGGCTGCGTTGGATGTGCGGGTTGAACGAGCGCGCCATGTCGAGCAATTCCTGCGGTCTGCCGTGGCTGCTGATCGAGGTGCCGCAGAACTCGGTGGCCACGGTGGGTGATTCGGGGCGATCGAAGTCGGCTTTCAGGTCCGCCACCACGTGCGCATGCACGTCACCGCCGAGGACAACCACGCCTGGAACCCGCCGTTCGGCCACGGTTCCGAGAAGTCGGTTGCGCGCCAGCGGGTAACCATCCCAGCCATCACTCCAATAAGTGCCCCCGGCATCGGCGGTGTCGGTCCAGGAATGACGTGCCATCAGCGTTTGCTGGGCGACCAGGTTCCAAGGCCGCCGCAGATCCCAGCCCTCGGCCAGCCAGCGTTCCTGCGCGGACCCGAGAAGCGTGCGCCGCGGGTCGAGCAGCGCTGCGCATTCGGTCAGCTTCACGGTGTTCGAGCCGCCCTGGCCGGGGCGCGGGCAGACCTGCGGGTCGCGGTACTGTCGGTTGTCGAGCAGGTGGATGCGAGCCAGCGTACCCCAGTCCAGCCGCCCGGTGATGCGCATCGTGCCGCCCGGTGCGTCGAGCTGGGGTCGGGCTGACTTTGGAAATGGCATGTGCTCCCAGTACGCCTGATAGGCAGCCGCGCGGCGTCCCGGGAAATGGGCGCTCAGGCGCGAGTCCTGAAGCCCCGCGTAGTCGTTGTCAACCTCGTGGTCGTCCCAGACCATCAACCAGGGGGCACTGGCGTGCGCGGCCTGCAGCAGCGGGTCGCGCTTGTAGGTGGCGTAGCGAGCGCGATAGGTCTCCAGGGTGCGCGCCTCGCCACCCTCGTGGCGGCGCGGGAAGTCGGAGCGGGAGGCGCCCTCGTAGATGTAGTCGCCGAGGAACATCACCAGATCGAGGTTTTGCTCGGCCACATCGCGCCACGCGGCGTAGTGTCCGGCGTCGTAGCGCTGGCAGCTGGCGATGGCGAAACGCAGCGGTGCCGTCGCGCCGGACGTTGCCAGTGGCGCGGTGCGGGTGCGCCCGACCATGCTGCGCTCGCCCAGCGCCTGGAAGCGGTACCAGTACCAGCGCCCGGGTTCCAGCCCGCGCGGCTCGGCGTGGACGCTGTGCGCCCAGTCGCGCTCGGCCGTCTCGGTGCCGGCGGCGGCGATGCGTTTGAAGGCCTCGTCGTGAGCCAGCTCCCAGCGCACCTCCACGCGCGGTGTCAGGTTGCCACCGGTCAGCCGCGTCCAGAGCACGACGCTGTGTGCAGTCGGGCTGCCGGAGGCGATTCCGAGATCGAAGCGCCGGGTCGGTTCGGGCGCCGAAGCTTCTGTTTCGGCGGCAGTCCCTTCGCCATGTGCCGGTTGCCACCAGCTCGCTGAACTGCCCAGTGCTGCTGCGGTGGAGGTGTGCAGAAACTGTCGCCGTGTCGTGCTCATCAGGTGGCTGCCAGCGTTGTGGTCTTGCGGAGCATGCCGCAAGACCAATGGTCCCACGCGCCAGCAGGGCAACCACCTTCCGACGGAATTGCTGGTTGGAGGGGCAGAAGCTCTCGCCGACCCACGGGCTCAGGCGAGCATTGTCACGATGCGTGAACAGGACCAGAAAGCGGCCATGGTGCCGATGGCATACAGCGTCGCCAGCCGCATCTGCGGCACGATCGGCAGCCGCCGTACCGTCCGGTAGACGACCCATGCCACGGCCACGGTGAACAGCTGTCCGATTTCGACACCGACGTTGAACGTGAGCAACGCGATCGGCATGTGGTTCTCAGGCAGGCCGATGTCCTTCAGCGCACCGGCAAACCCCAGTCCGTGCACCAGCCCGAAAAGGAATGCAACCAGGGCGGGCCAGCGGCGGGCCAGCGTCTTGCGCTCGCGCAGTGCCTCGCCGGCTACCAGCATGATCGACAACGCAATGGTCGCCTCCACCGGCGGTGGACGAAGTGTCAGCAATCCAAGTGCGGCGCTGGCCAGGGTGAGGCTGTGCGCCACCGTGAACGCGGTGATGGTGAGCAACAGCCGTTTGTTGAAGCCGACCAGAAACAGCAGCCCGATGACGAACATCAGGTGGTCGAAGCCACTCAAGATGTGCTCGAAGCCCAGCACGGCGTAGGCGGATGCGACCTCGCCCATGCCGCGCTGGTCGTCGGCCGAGCCGAACAGATGCACCGATGGCTGGCCGCCGGTCAGCGTGTAGGCCCGCGTCTGACCGTCGATCCAGTGGATCTTCACGATGGCCGCTGAATAGCGCTTGCCAACGCCATCGATCGTCAGCGTGCCGGACATGCCGGCCTCCCCGCAGCGCACTACATTGCTTTCTGCGCGGCAACCTTCCGGCCACTGTGGGATCAGGTCGATCGACCCCACCCGATTGTTGGTGGCAGTCCATTTCCAGATGAAGTCGCCGCGCGAGGTTTCGCGCAGTTCCATCTCCGCCATGCTCATCTCATGGGCCCCGGAGGCTGCGCTCAGCAGCGCCAGGCCCGCCAGCAAAAGGCTGCGCAACCAGCCACTCATTTCGCTTCACCCTCGATCAGCAGCTTGTACTTCTGGCCCATCGCTCGCACCGCGGCCGTGCGCTGATCGGCCAGCACGGCATCGGTCCAGTCCTGCAGCACAACGCCTTGGAAGGTCTCGAATACGGCTGGTTTGGGCGGCGTGATCGACTCCAGGCGCATGGCGTGCCAGCCGTCCCGGCTGGGCAGCGCGCGCCACTCACCGACCGGCGCTGCCTCCAGCGCCTTGGCGAATTCCGGCCCGTAACTCTGCTCCAGGTTGCTGCGGGGCCGGCGCTTGAAGACCCGCAATCCGGCCTTGGCATCGCCCGGCGTCCCGTTGTTCAGTGTGCCGACGAATGCCCGCACCGCGTGTTCATTGGTTTCCCCCGACAGCGCTGCTTCCTGGAAGTCGAAGCGTGCCGGCTCGTCGTATCTGGTGCGATGGCTTTCGAACCAGTCACGCAGTGTCTTGTCGTCATACCGGGGCAGCTTGACGTTTGAGTCGACCACGCTCAGCGCTTTGAAGATCACCCGTTCGCGAATCGCCGTGTCTCCTTGATCGAGCCTCATCGACAGGCCTTCGCGGTACAGCACCTCGTTGTCGATCCAGCGTTCGCGCAAGGCCTTCAATTCGTCGGCGTTGGGCTCACGGCCGCTCGAGGACTTGAACAGATCGCGGGCTTCGCGGTCCACCTCGGCACCTACGACGATGGTGTGCGGGTCGTTCTCGCGAGTGACGAGCACATGGTCAGTGGCGAACAGCACGCCGCCCAGCAGCACGAAGTGCAGCAATGGCTCGCGCAACCAGTTCGGCCAGGTGCTTGGTCGAGGGGCGGGCGTGAGGTCTTTGGCGACGTGGCTGGTCAACGGAGTGGACATGCTGTTTTGAGGGTGAGCGGAAAACGGATGACGGATCAGGCGGTACGCAGCCAAGCCGTCCCATGTGTCGAGGACGAGGCAAGCGTTGCCATTCGCTGACTTGTTCGGCTCCGATGCTAGGCCGCGTGCAAGTCAGAACCAAGACGATCGAAGTTGTCAGGCCAAGAAAAAAGCGCCGCGCGTTGCCGCACGGCGCCCAAAGGCAAAGGAGAAACTCTTTGGATTTACTGAACGCCGGCAACCGCCGTCGAACCGGTCACCTGAACGTAGATCGGGTTGCTGTAGAACCAGAGGTCGGCCCACGCAGCGACGTCATACGACACTGCCTTTTGGCCGGCGATCGGGCTCGTGCCTGTGGCCGTTGCCATGTGAGCAGGACAGCCGTCGAACTGGGTCGTTCCGACCACGGTGCAAGGGATGCGCAGCAGCGTCGCGTCGTTGGCGTTCGTGAAGATGTCGGTCATTGGGTTTCCGGCGGCATCAGTCTCAAAAGGCACGGATGCCGGGAGGTTGGTGCCGCGCAGGCGAACGTACTGCGATGCGGCAACCGCTGGGATGCGGAAGGTCATCTTCTTGTAGTCCGCATTGCCAGCCACCGTCGTCCAGCCGCCTGGCGACCCTGTGTTGTCGAACGTCTTGATGACTGCGGCGCTGGTGTTTTTGGCGGCTGCAGGCACCGCACCGAGACCGGCCGTGGCCCCGGTGCTGTAGGTCAGCCACGCGGTGTTGCTCGGCCAGGCACCCGAGTAGTCGACTGCACCAGGTGTCTTGTAACCGGTGACCATGCCCCGAACCACGTCGATGTGGTCCAGCACTGGCGCGTTCAAGGGCTGGTTCACGCCGATTTGCTTCAACGATGGGTTGTCGAAGGTGTACGGTGAGTTGCTCGTGCTTGAGGGGTCACGCACCACGATCGACACCACGATGTCAGCACCCGGTCGCACGACGAGCTTCTCGCCCATCGTGGAGCAGCCGGCTTTGTCGATGTCGGTGTTGGTTGTCGCGGCAGCAACAGCCAGTGCTTCGACCGAAGCGTTGGTGCGCGCACCGAGGCCAGGGTACGAAGCGCAGGCGATGAACGCCAGACGGTCAATCAGCTGTCCGCTGGCGGCGAAGTTGTTGCCTGTCCGCAGGCCATCGACGATGGTCTGTGGGCGCAGCTTGTCGGTGCCGTTGCGCACCATGGTGTAGTTGCGCTGATATTCACCCGGGTAAAAGTCCTGCGTCGAACGGCGGTCGTCCGGGCCGAAGCTGCCGCGGTTGTGCCAGTCAGAACTCGCGAAGAACCAGAAATTGCGGCCTTCACCGAGCAGTGCATCCCACACGCCGCCGACCTGTGCGCCGTACACGCCAGTGCCGCCGTAGGTCGTGGTGCCGACCGAGTCGGTCAGTACGCCCTGGATGGTCTGGCGGTTTGGCTGGTACTCACCGCGGTTGGACGATGCGCCGTGGCCTGGCTGCGTCTCAAAACCGAAGGCCACCGTTGGCGCGGCATTGTTGAAGTTGCGCAGATGCTCGACGTTGAAACCATTGTTGCCATCCGGATTGAACGGGCCGGCGCGTTCGAGGTGGGCCGGGATGTAGTAGCTGCCGTTCGGGTGGTTCTGAGCCATCCACTTCACGGCTTCAACCGTCTTCAGGTGGCCCCTGGTGCCGGTGCCGGTACCGCCAGCCGGGATCAGCTTCTGCGCGGTAGCGTTCCAGCTCGGGTCGGCGGCGTTCAGGCTGCCGGTGACCGAGCAGTTCCAGTTGTTGCCGGTGGGGTTGCCGACAGCCAGGTTGCCGCGGCTGGTGTCTGTGTCGTTACGGTCGAAGCAGTACTCCCACTGCGCGAGCGCATTCGCGTTGCCGAGCGCGGTGTAACGGCTGGTATTGGCGGCGATGACCGGCGCGGTGGGCAGCGTGTAAGAGTCCAGCGCCAGCGGGATCTGGCCGGTGATGACCGACATCGATGTGTGCTCGTGACCGGCGACGACCGACTCCACGCCGATGAACAGCGGCACGTTTTTCTGTGCAGAGAGGTATTCGATGATCGGGTACTGGAATTCCTGGATGGACTGCCAGCGCCACATGCTCTGGTTGGGCGAGGCGCCCGAGACCAGGCCCTTGGGGGCGACGGCCGGCACGCTGCTTTGCCAGGTGGTTGTCGGGCCCTGGGCAGTCAAAGGGTAGGCCGGCGTGGCCAGGCTGGCATCTTCAGCCAGCGTGCAGTTGCGGTTGCCGTTGCCGCCGTGACCGGCTTGCACGAACCAGTCAAGACCCCAGCCGTCGGGCTGGCCATTGGCTGTGGTTCCTGTGGACTTGCGCACCAGCTTCTGCATCGAGATCGAACCGTCCGAGCAGGTGGTGTGGTTGTGGAAGTCGCCGGCAACGTACTGGCCGGCCGTCTTGGCCGCGCTGGCAACGCTGGGGGCCATGCTCAAGGCGCCGCCGCCGAGCGCCGCGACCGCAGCGAGGGCGACCTGGCTTTTTGCAAACATGAGTTTCATTGAAACTGCTCCTGTGGTGGTGTGGTGTTTTGCGGCAAAAGATTCAAGCTGAACTGAATCTGCCAATCTGGACTTGCTTTTTGAGGCTAATCACTCAAAACGACCGGAGCGTGACAATTTATTCCGGAAAGATAATCCTTTGACCCAGCCCTTTCGGGCTATCTATGAATATATGAAATCCACGCAGGTAATTACC
>CANHOE010000077.1 GCA_947462175.1 Burkholderiales bacterium
GAAGCTGATAGACGCTCCCTGGTGCAAGGTGTTCCACCACGTCACAGAAAAATAAATGATCGGCACGTTGACCGCGCCAACCAATGCGAGCAGCGCCGCTGCTCGGTCGGCACGCCGAGGATCGTCAATTGCCGCATGAAGTGACATGAAACCGATGTACAGGAACAGAAGTACCAGTTCGGAAGTGAGCCGTGCGTCCCACACCCACCAGGTCCCCCAAGTCGGTTTGCCCCACAAGGCGCCGGTCCACAGGGCAATGAAGGTCATGAGTGCGCCCGATGGCGCCAACGCGGCTGCCAGCATCGCGCCGAGGCGTGCATTGAAGATCAAGCCCATAGCCGCCCAGAACGCCATCGCCAGGTAGATCACCATCGACATCCACGCAGAGGGCACGTGGATGAAGATGATCCGGTAGGCGTCGCCTTGTTGGGCATCGACCGGCGCTAGGAACAGCCCGACGTAGAGGCCGATCACTGTGAGCACCAAAGCCAGCGCGCTGCACCAGGGAATGGTCTGACCCGCGAGGAAATAGAAACGCTGCGGCGCAGCGAATTTGAACCAATTGATATCAGAGAACTGCACGAGTTCGGGCTCCGGCTGTCACTGCTCGGACGCGAGCGGGTCAGCCGCGCACCGTCCACAAAGCCTGCAATTGTGCAACGGCGTCACTCGAGGGCGATTCGCAGGGCTGCTGCGGCTGCGATGGGTGCCGCGAACAGCGATAGCACCAACATGGCCCCCAGCAGGGAGTAATGGGCGCCGACCGACAACCCGGCCGCCAATGCATCGACCGCACCGGCACCGAAGATCAGCACTGGCACGCAAAGTGGCAGCACCAGCAGAGACAACAGCACACCAGCGCCTCGGACCCCTACCGTCAGCGCCGCGCCGATACCGCCGATCAAGCTGAGCACCGGCGTGCCGATCAACAAAGACAAGGTCAGCACGCCAATCGACGATGACGGCAGGTCGAACTGCAGCGCCAGCAGCGGGGCTACCAGCGTCAGCGCCAGACCGGAACACAGCCAATGCGCGGCCATCTTCGCCAGCACGATCAGCGGCAGCGGGCACACCGAAAGCAGCAGCTGCTCGAGCGTACCGTCCTGGTGGTCGTCGGCGAACAGCCGGCCGAGCGAGAGCATCGACGCCAGCAGCGCCGCCACCCACACTACGCCGGGAGCCATCGTGCGCAGCAGCGAGGGCTCCGGCCCGACGCCGAGCGGGAACAGGCTCGCGACGATCACAAAAAAGAACAAGGCCGCAGCGGTGTCAGCGCGTCGGCGCAGCGCCAGCCGCAGGTCGCGCACGAAAACACCACGCATCGCGTCGAAGGCACTGGCTGGGGCGGACGCGCTCACAGTGCAAGTGTCACTTGAGAAAGCGATGGATCGATCGCTACCGGTTGGTGACTGGTCAGCACCACGATGCCGCCGCGGCGCAACTGGCCGGTCAGCACGCCCAAGAGCCAATCGCTGGCGACGGCGTCAAGCGCGTTGAAGGGTTCATCGAGAACCCAGAGTGGCGGCGCCGCTTCCAACAGCAGGCGCGCCAACGCAACGCGCCGCCGCTGACCCTGCGACAGGCTGCGCGCACTCAGGTGTTCGCGCTGACGCAGACCAGCGGCTCTGAGCGCCTGCATCAATACCGGTGTCGCAGGCCGCTGACCACCTAGCAGGCAAGCAGCGAGCAAGTTTTCCAGGGCGGACAGATCGTCCTTCAGCGCGGCAGCATGGCCGATGTAGATCAGATCGCGATGGAACTCGTCTCGCTGGCTCGAGAGCGCGCGGCCGTTCCAGCGCACTTCGCCGCGATCGGGCCATGACAGCCCACACAGCGTGCGCAACAGGGTGGTCTTGCCGGCACCGTTGGCCCCCTGAACGCGCAACAACTGCCCGGCCCGGACCACCGCGTTGGCTCCATCGAACAGCCGTCGTGTGCCGCGCACGCACGACACCCCGATCAGTTCAAGCGTGGCAGATATCGGTGCAGACAGAGGAGGGGCCAGCACGTCCATCGGGCCGGGAGCAGACTTCAAAACGTGGCGCGGCCTTGGTTGGTCAGCCTTGGATTATCAAGACGGCGTCATGGTCCGGTCAAATGCGGGTCAATAACGGTGCGTGACAGTCTGTCATCGCGCGGCGTTCACCGACGGCTTCGCAGCGGTTCGCGCGAGGCCGAGCCCCCCATCTGATTCCGCCCCTTCGGGCCTGTGCTGTTGACGTGCGACGGCGAGGTGTCTACATTAGTTGACACTTTCACCCGACAGGCAAGATTGACAGTTTGTCGAACACCCAACCCGCCGCCAGGCGAACGCCGGAGTCACGCATGAAGCCCATCACCCGCATCGAACAGGCTTTGGCTGTCGCCATCGCATCCGGAGAAGAAGAGGGCTGCCCGCCGAAACTTGCAGGTGCAATCCGCCACGCGGTGTTTCCCGGGGGCGCCCGCATCCGCCCTCAACTGTGTCTGGCAGTCGCGCAGGCGTGTGGCGATGACGATCCTGTGCTCTCTGAGGCTGCCGCCACCGCCATTGAGTTGCTGCATTGCGCCTCACTGGTGCATGACGACCTGCCGTGTTTTGACGACGCGCCGACGCGTCGCGGCCGCGCCTCAGTGCACTTTGCCTTCGGCGAGCCGCTGGCCGTCCTTGCTGGTGATGCGCTGATCGTGCTGGCATTCCAGACCTTGGGAAGCGCGGCAACACAGTCGCCTCTGCGCCTGCCCTTGCTGATGAAGACCATCGGCCGCGCCACCGGCATGCCGCATGGCATCGTTGCGGGACAAGCCTGGGAATGTGAGCCACGGGTGTCTCTGGCTGATTACCAGCGCGCCAAGACGGGCTCCCTGTTCGCAGCGGCGACCATTGCCGGGGCGCAAGCTGCAGGAGCCGATTCGGCACCGTGGCGCGCACTGGGCGAATGGTTGGGCGAGGCCTATCAGGTGGCTGATGACATCCGCGATGTCGCTTGTGACCCTTTGTCGCTGGGCAAGCCCGCTGGGCAAGACGTGGCCCTGTGCCGCCCCAGCGCTGCCCGCGAGCTGGGGCTCGAAGGTGCGATACATCACTTTGACCGGCTGGTAGCCGCTGCCATCCAGGCCATTCCGCCTTGCCCTGGTGCCGAACAGATGCGAGCCTTGGTTCGCTTCGAAGCCGAACGCCTGGTTCCGAAGGCCATAGCCGAGGAAGTCATACGCGTCGAGGCATGAGCATGAACATGACCTTCGCATCAACCACTCGTCACTTCCGCGGATGGCTGTGAAACCAGTGTCCGCGCTGAGCCCGGAGGCGGATTTGTCGTCACCCGCGTCGCTATCTGATCGCTTGCTTGATCGTTGGTTGGCTTGGCGCGACGGGCTGACCGGCAGCCGGGCCTTCCGCCGGTGGGCGGCAGCCTTTCCACTCACGCGCCCGATCGCGCAACGGCGCGCCAGTGGCCTGTTCGACCTGGTCGCCGGCTTTGTCTATTCGCAGATTCTGCTCGCGTGCGTACGCCTGCGGCTTTTCGATCTGCTGGCTCAGGAACCTCAAACACTGCCTGTGCTGGCGCCGCGCCTCGGCCTGACTGAAGACGCCGCACAGCGGCTCTTGGCGGCAGCTGTGTCGTTGAGGCTGGTCGAGAAGCGCAGTCGTGGCCGTTACGGACTTGGGCCGCTGGGTGCGCCTCTGGTGGGAGATGCGGCTATCTCCTCCATGGTGGAACACCACGCTGAGCTGTATGTTGACCTGGCCGATCCGGTGGCTCTGCTACGAGGCGAAGCCCGCACCTCGGCTTTGGCGCAGTACTGGCCCTATGCCGCAGCCGACGCGCCGGGCGCGCTCAACACGGACCGCGTCAGTCCCTATTCGGCACTGATGTCGGCATCGCAGACGCTGGTGTCCGATGAGGTGCTCGACGCGTACTCATTCGACAAGCACCGCCGCCTGCTCGATGTGGGTGGTGGTGAGGGCACCTTTCTTTCGGCGGTCGCTGCTCGAGCACCGCATCTGCAGCTTGTATTGTTCGATCTGCCCGCGGTCGCTGAGCGCGCGCGGGTCAAGTTTGCCGAGCAAGGGCTGGCTGGCCGGGCGACCACCTGCGGAGGCAGCTTCTTCAGCGACCCGTTGCCAACAGGCTGCGACCTGATCAGTTTGGTTCGGGTGATCTTCGATCACGACGACGCTCGCGCGCTGATGATCCTGAAGGCTGTCCGACGAGCATTGCCTGCAGACGGCACCCTGTTGCTGACGGAGCCGATGTCAGGCACCCCTGGCGCTGAGGCGATGGGTGACGCGTATTTCGGCTTCTATCTGTTGGCGATGGGAAAGGGCCGTTCACGAAGCGCAGCGCAACTCACCGAGTTGCTGAAGGCCGCTGGCTTTGGCGAGGTTCGGCTGCTACGCAACCACATGCCCTTGCAAACCCAGTTGCTCGTCGCGCGACCAGCTTCCGCGTAAACCCTTGAATAAAATCTGTAAATGTAGATTGACAGTTTAATATGTCAGTTTAAGATGACACCTGTTGTTCGGAGACCGCTCAAGATGTTCAAGGATTCCACGCCATCTCTACCGTGCAAGGACACGTTTTTTTGCATGGGAGAAATGACTTGAACACCATGGCCGTGGTGCTGGAGCGGCCTGAACAACTGGTGCTCAGCCGATTGAACCTGACCGATGCCACCGCGGAAGACGTCACGGTCGACATCGAATGGAGCGGCATCAGCACTGGTACCGAGCGCCTGTTGTGGACAGGGCGCATGCCGGCCTTCCCGGGCATGGGCTATCCACTGGTTCCGGGCTACGAGTCGGTGGGGCGTGTCATTGAAGCCGGATCCACTTCAGGTCGCATGGTCGGCGAGCGAGTTTTCGTTCCGGGCGCCAAGTGTTTCGGCGATGTGCGCGGACTATTCGGCGGCGCAGCGGCGCGCGTTGTGCTGCCAGGCGCTCGGACGATCCCGTTTGCCGAACATCTGGCAGAGCAGGGCGTACTGCTGGCGCTCGCTGCCACGGCTTACCACGCACACTCCATCGAAGGCGTTTCACAGCCGGACCTGATCATTGGGCACGGCGTGCTCGGTCGAATGATCGCCCGGCTCGCAGTGGTGGCGGGCGGCACACCAACCGTTTGGGAAACCAACCCGACCCGTCGTGAGGGTGCCACGGGCTACGAGGTGGTCGATCCGTCTACCGACTCTCGCCGGAACTACCGCTGCATCTGTGACGTGAGTGGCGATTCTTCGTTGCTCGATACGTTGATTTCGCGCCTGGCACCCGGTGGCGAAGTGGTGCTGGCCGGCTTCTACGACGAGCCGCTGTCTTTTGTTTTCCCGCCAGCCTTCATGCGTGAAGCGCGAATTCGCATCGCTGCGCAGTGGCTGCCCACCGATTTGGTCGCGGTCAAGGATCTGGCTGAGTCGGGACGCTTGTCGCTGGACGGCCTGATCACACACCGCTCAGACGCCATGCAGGCCGATTCCGCCTACCGCACGGCGTTTGGCGATCCGACGTGTTTGAAGATGATTTTGGACTGGAGATCTTGCCAATGAGTACCACTGAATCGACGCTGGGTTCCGCCAAGGCGGCGCCTGTGACCATCATGATGAAAGATCTGCGAAACGAAGCGGCCGTTGAGCCGGCTCCCGTGTCCACGGGTCCGGTGACGAAGGAGACGCAGATCATCGCGATCTACGGCAAGGGCGGGATCGGCAAGAGCTTCACGCTGGCCAACCTCAGTTACATGATGGCCCAGCAGGGCAAGAAGGTGCTGCTGATCGGTTGCGACCCGAAGAGCGACACCACCAGCCTGCTGTTCGGAGGCCGCGCCTGCCCGACCATCATCGAAACGAGTTCCAAGAAGAAGTTGGCTGGCGAGGCGGTTGCGATCGGCGACGTCTGCTTCAAACGCGACGGCGTCTACGCGATGGAGCTTGGTGGCCCAGAAGTCGGCCGCGGCTGCGGTGGCCGAGGGATCATCCACGGCTTCGAACTGCTCGAAAAGCTCGGTTTCCACGAGTGGGGCTTCGACTACGTGCTGCTCGACTTCCTGGGTGACGTGGTGTGCGGTGGCTTCGGTCTGCCGATCGCCCGAGATATGTGCCAGAAGGTCATTGTCGTTGCCAGCAACGATCTGCAGAGTCTGTATGTGGCCAACAACGTCTGCAGCGCGGTCGAGTACTTCCGCAAGCTCGGCGGCAATGTCGGAGTGGCAGGCATGGTGATCAACCGCGACGACGGCACTGGAGAGGCCAAGGCCTTTGCAGAGCACGTCGGCATTCCAGTGTTGTCGACCATCCCGGCAAACGACGACATCCGCCGCAAGAGCGCGAGCTACGAAATCATCGGCAGACCAGGCTCCGAATGGGGTCCTATGTTCGCTGAGCTGGCAGAAAACGTCGGCACCTCGCTGCCGATGCGCCCGAAACCGATGTCGCAGGACGAGTTGCTTGGCTTGTTCTCGGCTTCTTCGGTCGGGCGCGATGTGGTGCTGGAACCAGCGACCCAATTCGACATGTGTGGCAAGACCGAGAGCAAGAAAGAAACGCTCGAAGTCGTTTACGACGAAGTCTGAGCGGCTGCGCACCATGTCCAAAACCATTCCAATCATCTCAGCGGCGCCGTCAGCCACCCCGGCTTCGCCCACGGCACCCGGCGTACCGTCGACGACGCTTGACGGTGACGGCATGGGCTGTCACGCCGGTGGCGAACAGCTGCTCGCAGCCGCGAAGTCGGCTGGCAAATCGGAAGTGCTTGATCAGTACGCGAAGGACTATCCAAAAGATCCCAAGGCTGGGCCGCACGATCAACCGCAGAGCATGTGCCCAGCGTTCGGCTCGCTGCGGGTGGGTTTGCGGATGCGTCGCACCGCCACCATCTTGTCGGGTTCCGCCTGCTGTGTGTATGGCCTGACCTTCACGTCGCATTTTTACGGTGCGAAGCGGAGCGTCGGCTATGTGCCGTTCAACTCCGAGTCGTTGGTCACCGGCAAACTGTTCGAGGACATTCGAGAGGCTGTGCACAAGGAGGCCGACCCCGCGAAGTACGACGCGATCGTCATCATCAACCTGTGTGTGCCAACAGCCAGCGGAGTGCCGCTGCAGATCCTGCCCAAGGACATCAATGGTGTGCGCATCATCGGTATCGACGTGCCGGGATTTGGCGTCCCAACGCATGCCGAAGCCAAGGATGTGCTGGCCGGTGCGATGCTGAAATACGCGCGCAGCGAAGTGCTGGCAGGGCCCGTACAGGCGCCACGGACAGGGCGTTCTGACAAGCCCACGATTGCGCTGCTCGGCGAGGTGTTCCCAGCCGACCCGGTGATCATCGGCATGATGCTGGAGCCCATGGGCCTTGCAGCCGGTCCAGTCGTGCCAACACGCGAATGGCGCGAGCTGTATGCAGCGCTCGACTGCACCGCGGTCGCGGCACTTCACCCCTTCTACACCGCCAGCATCCGCGAGTTCGAAGCGGCTGGGCGTCCGATCGTGGGCTCGGCGCCTGTCGGCTACGACGGCACCGAAGCATGGTTGCAAGCCATCGGGCAGGCCACCAACACACCGCAGGAAAAGATCGACGCTGCGAAGAACCGCATGCTGCCGGCGATTCGCGGCGCGCTCTCCAAGATGCCGATCAAGGGACGCATCACGCTGAGCGGCTATGAAGGCTCTGAATTACTGGTAGGTCGCCTCCTGGTCGAAAGTGGCGCCGACTTGCGCTATGTCGGCAGCGCCTGCCCACGCACAGCCTGGAACGAAGCCGATTTGCAATGGCTGGAAGCCAAAGGCGTACAGGTTCAATTCCGCGCTTCGTTGGAGCAAGACCTCGCCGCGATCGCTGAGTACCAGCCCGATCTCGCCATCGGCACAACGCCGGTTGTTCAGTACGCCAAAGCGAAAAGCACCCCGGCCCTGTATTTCACCAACTTGATCTCGGCGCGTCCTTTGATGGGCCCGGCAGGTGCAGGTTCGCTGGCTACCGTGATCAATGCTGCTATTGGCAACAAGGCGCGCTTCGATGAGATGAAGGAGTTCTTCGGCTCGGTGGGGGAGGGCCATTCCTCAGGCGTGTGGGAATCGGCGAATGGTGTACCGAAGGACCGCCCCGAATTCAAAGCCGACCAGCGCCGCCAGGCTGAAAAGCTGGCGAAGAAGCGCAAGGCTGAGGAGATGATCTGATGCTGGTGCTCGATCATGATCGCGCGGGTGGATATTGGGGTGCCGTGTATGTCTTCACGGCCATCAAGGGTCTTCAGGTGGTCATCGATGGCCCGGTCGGCTGCGAGAACTTGCCGGTCACCTCGGTGCTGCACTACACCGATGCGCTACCGCCGCATGAATTGCCCATCGTTGTCACCGGACTCGCTGAAGAGCAGCTAGGACGCGAAGGCACAGAAGGTTCCATGCGCCGCGCCCATGCTGCGCTGGACCCTGATCTGCCTTCGGTGGTGGTGACCGGTTCGATCGCCGAAATGATTGGTGGCGGCGTCACGCCGTCAGGCACCAACATCCAGCGCTTCTTGCCACGCACGATTGACGAAGACCAGTGGCAATGCGCGAATCGCGCAATGTTCTGGCTCTGGAGCGAGTACGGCATGAAGAAGGTGCCTGCACGCAAACCTTTCGCCGAACGGCCTGCAGGCGAGAAGCCCCGCGTCAACATCATTGGTCCGTGTTACGGCACGTTCAATTGCCCCAGTGATCTGGCCGAGATTCGCCGCCTGGTGCAGGGCATCGGCGCCGAAGTGAACATGACGTTCCCGCTCGGCAGTCACTTGGCCGATGTGTCTCGGCTGGTTGAGGCAGACGTCAACATCTGTATGTATCGAGAGTTCGGTCGCATGCTGTGCGAAGCACTGGATCGCCCGTACTTGCAGGCGCCTATCGGTCTGCACAGCACCACCAAGTTCCTTCGCAAGCTGGGAGAGTTGCTGGGACTGGATCCTGAGCCGTTCATCGAACGCGAAAAGCACACCACGATCAAGCCGATCTGGGACCTGTGGCGCAGTGTCACGCAGGACTTCTTCGGCACCGCCAGTTTCGCGGTAGTTGCCAACGACACCTATACCCGTGGCATCCGGCACTTCCTCGAAGACGAAATGGGACTGCCGTGCCAGTTCGCTGTATCGCGACTGCCGGGGGCCAAGACGAACAACGAAGAGGTGCGCCAGCTGGTCAAAGACAAGACGCCGCTGGTGATGTACGGCAGCTACAACGAGCGCATCTACCTCGCCGAATGCGGCGGTGGCTCGATGATGAAGGCCAGCTTCATCCCTGCTTCGTTCCCACTGCCCATCATCCGCCGCCACACCGGCACGCCGTTCATGGGCTACTCCGGCGCAACCTACATCGTGCAGGAATTCTGCAACGCACTGTTCGATGCGTTGTTCCACATCCTCCCGCTCGGGACCGATCTCGACCGCGTCGACCCAACACCGGCGCGCATTGACGGCCAACCACCGAGCCCGTGGGACGCGGACGCTCAGGAGTTGCTCGATGAAATCGTGCAGACCGAGCCGGTGCTGGTCCAGATCTCTGCTGCAAAGCGGCTGCGCGATCGCGCGGAACGCGATGCACGTCGAGCCGGCGAAGACCGGGTCACGGCAGCCCGAGTGGCTACGTCGCGTGACGCTATGCGGCAGGGAGAGCCAGCATGACGCCTGGCGCCACCACGATGTGGATGAATTCGTTCGGCCTAGCGCTGAACACACCGAATGTCGCGGCACAGTGCCGCGGCTGCCTCGATCGCGCGGGCTCTGCGCGATACCGGCCAACTGGCCGTCCTTAAGGAGTAAATCCTATGGCTGAAAGAAAAGGCTCTATATCAGGCCTGTCCGATGAAGAGGCACAGGAATTTCACAGATTCTGGGTGCA
>CANHOE010000078.1 GCA_947462175.1 Burkholderiales bacterium
ATCGAGCAAGGGCGTGCAGCCTTCATCGACACAGGCACCAGCCTGTCGGTGCCGCGGCTGCTGGACACACTGGAAACAGCCGGCGTGGCACGCGACGCGGTCGATTGGGTGATCCCCACGCACGTGCACCTGGACCACGCCGGCGGCGCTGGTGCGCTGATGGCCGCCCTGCCCGCCGCCAGGCTGCTGGTGCACCCACGCGGCGCCAAGCACCTGATCAACCCCAGCGTGCTGCTCGGCAGCGCGCGCGCGGTGTACGGCAACGAAGAGGTGCTGCGCGCTTACGGCACGGTGCTTCCGGTGGAAGCGAGCCGCGTCGTCAGCAGCGCCGAGGGCATGGTGATCGAGCTGGCCGGCCGGCCGCTCACGCTGTTCGACACGCCCGGCCACGCACGCCACCACCACTGCGTCTGGGATGAGCGCAGCCAGGGCTTCTTCACCGGCGACACCTTCGGCCTGTCTTACCGCGAGTTCGACACGCCACAAGGTGAGTGGCTGTTCCCCACCACCACCCCCACGCAGTTTGACCCCGCCGCGCTGCGCACCTCCATCGAGCGGATGCTGGCAAAGCAGCCACAGCGCATGTATCTGACGCACTACGGCTGCATCGGCCACGTCGCGGTGAGGGGCCAGGAACTGCTCGATCAGTTGGATGCAGTGGTGGCGCTGGGCGAGCGCGTCCGGTCCCAAGCGCTGGCAGCCGAAGCGCGACACACCGCGCTGAAGGACGGCCTGACCGCGATGTACCTGTCCCAACTGCAGCGCCTGCGCAGCACGTTGCCACGCGACCGCGCGCTGGCCTTGCTGGCGATGGATATCGAGCTCAACGCCCAAGGCATCGCGGGCTGGCTCGACACGGCGCAGCCCTAGCGCCATCAAGGCGTCACAGGCGTCGATGCGAAGAACGAAAACCACCGTTGCACCGGCAGCAGGCGGCTGCCAGACTGTGACCCATGGGTGCCGGTTTCGGCATGAATCAAATGCTGTGTAAAGCAGCAGCCCGCCGAGTCAAGCAGCAGTGCGTGCTGCCTGAACTGGTGGTTAGGCCGCAGACGAGAACCGCCGCGGTACATTGGCGCCATGGACTCCGATGCCAGCATCCGCTTCTTCGAGACTCAGTTTCAGCGCCAAGCGCACCACGCCGATCGGAGCCTCAATCCGTTTGAGCAACAGGCGCTTCCGTATCTTCGCGGCAAGATGCTCGACTACGGCTGCGGCCTAGGTAATCTTTCGGTTGCTGCGGCTCGCCAGGGCTGCAGCGTTGTGGCCCTGGACGCGAGTCACTCCGCCATCAAACACTTGCGCCAGATTGCCAGCACGGAGTCGCTGCAGATCACGGCGGCCGAAGCCGATCTTCGTTCCTATGAGGTACGCGACGAATACGACGCCATCGCCTGCATCGGCCTGCTGATGTTTTTCGACTGCCATAGCGCCTTCGCACAGTTGCAGCAGTTGCAGGCTCATGTTCGGCCGGGTGGCGTCGCCGTTGTCAATGTGCTGGTCCAAGGGACGACGTACCTCGGGATGTTCGATCCCTCGAGCCATTGCCTGTTCGCGCGAGATGAAATGCACAAGCGCTTTGCCGGCTGGGAGATTCTGTGTTCCGAGTACCAGGACTATCCGTCGGCGAACGACACGACCAAGTCGTTCGTCACAGTCATCGCTCGCAAGCCCGAGCCACGCACCGCGGCCTAGCCCTTCGCTCGAGCGTCAGGCCTCGCATACGCCCCCCTCAACATGCGGATCGAACAGCTTCGTCACAACCTAGACTTGGTAGGCGAGATTGCGAATACCTTGAACGAGTCGTGGGGCGATCTACCTCCTTGGAGTACCACTGACAAGATTCGGGGGAGGCTGCTGGCCGGCACAGGTGACGTGGACTTTCCACATGTTCTGGTTGCCGTTAGCGACAGGGGAGCCTTTGCTGCCACGGGCTCTGTAAAGCTCCATGAGCTACCCTCGCGTCCAGCAATGGTTCACTGGATTGGCGAGATCTTCGTCCGACCAGAACATCGTGGAAAAGGACTGGGCTCAAGAGTGACCCAGGCTCTGTCGGAATACGCTTTCGCAAGAGGGGTGCAGGAGCTGTATCTGTACACACCTGATCAGCAGTCACTGTATGCGCGTCTTGGCTGGGCAGAAGTGTCGACAGGGACTGTGAACAATGAACTCGTTTCAATCATGGTGCTGTCGAGTCAGGCCTAACCCCTCGCTCAAGCGGAGCGCCAACGGCAGGCGTCGCAATCACACCTTTTCCACTCGGTCGTGACACATGAAGCCAAAGCAGTACGAAGGCGGTTGCCTCTGTGGCGCCGTCAGGTTCCGCGCAACCGGTGAGCCGGGCAAGCCCCACGCGTGCTCCTGCGCAAGCTGCCGCAAACACTCCGGCTCGCTAACCCTCACTTGGGTGGAGTTCCCGGCCGAGAACGTCGAATGGATCGGTCCGAGCGGAAAGCCATCAACCTGGCGGTCTTCTTCATACTCCAGTCGAGCCTTCTGCAGTGCCTGCGGCAGCACGATTGGCGCAGTCGACGATGGACCAACCGTCGCACTTGCCACCGGTGCTTTCGACAAGCCGCATCTGAAGGAGCTTGCTCCGACCTTCCATTCGTATATCTCGCGTCGGCCCCGGTGGTGGCATGTTCACTCGGACTACGAGCCCACGAGCCATGAATGAGGTTCAACACCTGCGACCCTGTGCCAGCACTTCAGCGCCGCGACGCCTAAGCCTGCGCTCGAGCGAACCTCCACGGGCTTGGTGCTTTGCCCGCTGTCAAGCAAAGCCAAGCCATGACGATTCGCGCCAGCGAATCATCATGGAGTGCCTCTTCTCAATACCGATCGCGTGCCGAAGGCGTTGGCCACAGAGCAAGGTGCGGACTGGCGAAACTACAAACGATCATTGGTGCAGCGTCTTCGATGCTGGAGAACCTGATGAAAGCCGCGCGCGAGGCCGAGGCCGGACACAAGGCGTCCTGAGGACGGCTTGTGTCCGGCCTCGGGTCGGGCGTCCCGCCCGATGCGGCCGGCAAGGCCTCACCCGTTGGTCCATATCCCGCGTCAGCAGCGCCTGGGCCATGCGCGCGTTCTTCGCCGCATTCAGCAAGGCCTTCGCCACCGTCACCAGCAGCGATCGCAGGTACCGGTCACCGGCCTTCGTGATACAGCCCAGGCGTTTCGCCTTGCCCCCCGAGCTGTACTGCCCCGGCACCATCCCCAACCAGGCGGCGAGCTGGCGCCCACACCTGGACTCGTGCTGATCGCCGATCATCGAGATCAGCGCGGGGGCCGTGGTCTCGCCGACCCCGGCCAGACACATCAACTGCCGTGCGCGCTTCGACGAACGCCTGGCGGGCACGGTGCACGCACAACTGCGCTTGCCAGGCCTCGGTCGTCACCGGCACGAGGCGCATGTTCGGGCGCTGCAAAAACGTTCTTGGCGAGATCGATGCCGACGTCCAAAATACCTACGGGATTCCCCTTCTGGATGAATTGATGAGATTCGCAACCTCAACGCGGCACTCGTTGCCGACCACCGATGCGCGGTCAGTTCGGGGCGGAGAAGTCCCTTCCATTCGTTAGGCGTCAAAGCAGCTTTGAGGTGTTTCAGTGACGGTATCTAAAGAAAAAATCACCCAGGCGTCCAAAGGTTACTTGGCCGATACCGGCACAGCCAAAGGCAGGGGCATTTTCGCGGCCTCCGATATTCAGGCAGGGGAAATAGTTGAAATATGCCCTGTGCTGAAGATTGATATTTCCAAGGGCAAGTTGCCGGCGGAACTGAGCTTAGTAGTTTTTCATTGGGATGCCCTGGCTGGCACGACAGGGATTCGCGCTGTTGCACTTGGCTACGGGGGACTGTACAACCATGGTAATCCTGCAAATTGCAGATATTCGCCTTCGGCGTGCGGTGGTTACTTGATAGTTACCGCCGTAAAAAATATTCTTGAAAATAATGAGATAACGATAAACTACAACGACACTCGCGGGGCGCCCGAGTCATCCCAAGACAATTGGTTCGAAAACGTTGGTGTGAAAGCGCTTGACTAAAGTGGCTTAGTTGACGCCTAACACGTCATAAGCAGCATGCACCGTCTACCGAGAATACGTTAGGCCTCACAATTTTCCGGGCAACGGCTGCCTTAGCTGTTCGGTCGTCACGCACCGAAGAGGCATGGAGGACAGAGAGCATGACTACGACCACCGACATTCCCATTCAACAATTTCCGGAACCCAGCGTCGTGCAGAAGACCTTCATCGAGGCAACGCTGCTCGCCGGCTTTTCAGACGAAACTCACTACGACATGCTTTGCGGCGAGTACGTTTCGACGCTAGACGAAATTGGAGCGCAAAGTGCTCGCGATGCGGCGCAAGCAGCCAGACACTACGTTGCCACGCTTGTACCTCCAACACATCCAGATTTCTTTAGTGACATCGTGCGCCGGCCGATTGCTGAAGACCATGTGCAACAGATAGTCTCTGATCCGGTATTTCGGCGATCCTTTGCGGGTATTCCCCACAGGTTTGCATATGTCGATCTGACACGCCTTGTCGCGCTCCAGTCATGGGTTAAACCTCGCAGAGGCAGCCTGCCGACTGATGACGCCGGACTTCTTGCCTTTGCACTCCCAACAAACTGGGAAGTACCAGTCGAGATCAACTACCTCCCGCAGACCAAATCTATACAAGTCTTTAGCAGCGCCCCCGCACTTTCTGGCCTTCAAATCGACTTTGACAGGACCGAAGGCAGGGTCATACTCTCTCCGCCGAAGCATCCGAACTTGGTACAAGTGGCTATTTTCAACGGCCGAGGCTATCTTCGAGATGGTTATCACCGCGTGGTTGACGCCCTTGCCCAAGGCGTCACTGAACTTCCGGCAATCGTTACTCAGGCCGTCAGGCCGGATCAGGTTCAACTGCCTGCTGCTACGTGCTTCAATCTGCTTCACGTCAAGGCCTTGCCGAGGCCACCGCTTGTTTCCGACTTCCTCACGCCTGCTGCAACCACTACTCGGGTTCGCGAGAGACGCTATGGTGTGCTGATCAGCCTTGACGTCCGGCCTTTCAACATCGGTGTGTAGCGAGATCGCGTTTCACCGGAATGGCTCAAACTTGACGGCATGCCTGTCGGCCCCGATCCAGCTCTGAGGCACCGCTACGCGGTCAGTTCGGGACGGGGAAGTCGCTTCCATTCGTTAGGCAGCGCAAAACGGGTGCGAGGCGCCCGGTGCGTCAGGCTACCTGCGCCTTGAATGGGTCGAGCAGCGGCACGCCGAAGGACTTGAAGTCCGCTGCGTTTGTGGTCACGACTGTCAGGCCGCGAGGCTTGGGCCCTGCACCCGACTCGTCAGCGCGCAGCGATGGTTCCTCGCATGCTTCGATCAAGGCGCTGCGAACGCTTCAGATACCCGCTCCAGGTGATCGATTGGGACAGGGTTTGTCAATCCTCTGCATTCCATGCCGACAGCACGAAGCGCAATTGCCCCGTGATCCCTGGCGCCCCCTTGGCTGAGAACGGCACGGACATGACCTGCTTGCCCGACTTGAGGGTCGTGTAGGCCAGGGGCCGGGTCGCCTGCCCGACACGGTCAGACTGCCAGCTGAACTTCGCGGCCCACTCGCCGCCATCTTCCTTGGGCGGGCTCATTTCAACCACCAACGCATCTCGGAACAGGTAGCCGCCCTCGTAATGCGAATCGGCCCAGAAGCGCTTGTCGACCTCGTAGTCCGGCACGCGCACCCCGAAGGACATGCCGTAAGCCAGGGTGGCGCGCTGCGGGTTCACACGCGCGCGGTTGGCAAGGAACACCGTGGAGAGATACAGCGACTTCGCCTGCACATCGGCCCCAGTCAACTGCGCGTGGGTGCGGCACGCCACTGAATCTTCCTCGGCAACGCGGCGCGTGAGCAGCCAGCGCTTGCCGCGCGGCGCGGCGCTCAGCTCGAACTGGTACAGGGCGCCGACTTCCTTGCCGTCCAGCGCGGCTGGCACGCGCACCGACTCCACGTCGACCCAGATGTCGACGCGGATGTCGCCGAACAGGAAACGCGACAGGTTCTGGTAGGCCTCTTCGCTGTTGACGATGCCGAAGTACCCCGAGTGCGAGCGATACGCGTAGGCCGTCCCTGCGGGCTGGGTGAACCGACCCTTGGCGTCGACACCCCACACCGAGGCGTTCTCGACCTTGACCAGGCCGTCGCTGCCGTGGCCGGCGAAGGTTCGCGACAGGCCGGCGGCGACACCGTAGTCGGCCCGGTTGGTCCCCACCATGCAGAAAAATCGCTCGGCCGGGAACGCGGATTCAGGCAGCCAGTCGACGCGGCCGGTCTTCTTGTAGACCGCTTCCAGCTTGAGGTACTGCGCCATGCGGTCACGATTGAAGTTGTTCATGTCGTTGACCGACAGCCACGATGGCAGGTTGAGCCCCAGCACCTCGATGCCGTTGTGCGGCGTGGCGTAGGTAAACACCTTGTCGACGGCGGTTCGCGCGGCGGCATTGCCGAGATCAGGGTTCTGCAGGAAGGCGCGGCACACCAGTCCCCCCATCGAGTGGGCGACCAGATAGCAGCGAAAGCTCTTGGCATCGACTCCGCTGTCCGGGTGCGCACAAACCAGGTCGCGCACCCTGAGCACCAGGTCGGAGAGACCTCGCGCGAAGTCTTCGATCTGCGGCGTCTTGCCGGTCCCCAGCAGCGCGGAGGCCTGCTCGTAGTAGCGATAGATGACGACGGATTTCGGCGAAATCGTGCCATCCCAATCCGGGTCCATGATGTCGAGGCCGTTGTCGAACACGTCTGCGTAGCCGTGGTCGGAGATCAGGCGCAGCAATGGCGACTCGAAGATGAATTTCTTGGCTGGCTTGTTCTTCTCGGGCGTGGCACGAAAAACCGTGGAGCCCAGGTTGAAGCCGCAAAACGGGTCGGCGGTGGTGTCGTCTTGCTCGCCCTGCGTCATGGCATAGCCGCGGACATAGACGATGGGGTGGTATGGCGTGTTCGGCATGACTCCCTCCACGGTGGTTGGCGCGGGGCAAACCTTAGCAGGCTGCTGGCCTGCGACTGCGAGCGAACGCCGCGCCAAGCGCTGATCTGGCAGGTGAATCCGCCGCAACACCGCAGATGGCTTGGCTGCGCGCTCGCCACACTGCAGTGATCTTTTCCCGTGCGAGCTCTTTCATGTCGATTTTTCGATGGCCCCTTGCGCTGAGCCCCTGGCGACGCTCTCGCGCGGCCGCAGAACGCGTGACAACGCCGCGGCCCCAGCTGGCGGCTGGCACATCGATGGCCGTGGCTGAGCCGACGCCCGAAGCGAACACGGCCTCCACCGCGTTGCCTGAAGTGACCGCACCGTTTTTCGCGTGGTTGCTGTCCCAGCCGAAAACTGAAGAACCTGCTGCCGCTGATTCGCCGTCAGTCAGCAGCGACACCGCACTCGACGAACCGTCGCGGTCGGTGCTGGCCAAGCTCGACGAGGTCATCGAGTCCGATCCGCAGCGCAGCGCCCTGCTGCCCCGTGCCCCGCAGGTTCTGCCACAGCTGATGCGCAGCTTGCGCGACGACCACTATGTGGCGGTCGAGGTCGCTGCGCGCATCGGCAAAGACGCCGTGCTGGCCGCCGAGGTGATACGCGCAGCCAACGGCTCGCACCGCAGTCGCCGCGAACCGATCGTCGATCTGTCCCAGGCAGTGCTGTCCATTGGCGCCGACCACTTGCGCCGTGTCATTGCGAGATCGGTGTTGCGACCGATCTTCGATGTGCGTGGGGCCAAGCTCTCAGCGCTGGCAGCACCGCAGATCTGGATCAATGCCGAATTCAAGGCGCGCCTGTGTTCTGCGCTGGCCGCCGCCGACGGGCAGGACCCGCTCGACGGCTACCTCGCCGGCATGCTGCACGATTCCGGCTGGACGGCGCTGCTGCGTGCGCTCGACGCACTCGGCCCGCAGCAGGTACCTTCTCTCTCCAAGCTGGTCACACCGGCGCTGTCGCAGGCGCTGGCCGAACGCCGCAACCGGTTGTTCTGCAAGCTGATGCGGCCCTGGCAGTTGAGCATGCCGCTGGTCGCCATGGCTGACGACATTGAAACCAGCGGCCTGGCTGCCGTGCGAACGCCATTGGCCGTGGCATTGCAGCGTGCACATGCGCTGGCCTCGTTGCACGCACTGGCCTGCGATGGGCGTCTGCCGAGCGGCATGGACGGCCCGCTGATGAGCCTGCCGCCCAGTGTGCAGGCCTGCTATCTCGCCGTGACACGGGCGGGTTGATGCGGCCGCGCCGTCCGCGGCCGCAATTCGTTAGGCTATCGGGTTGATCCACTTTGCCCGGAGGCACCTGAGATGAGATTGCTACACACCATGCTGCGCGTTGGCGACCTGCAACGCTCGATCGATTTCTACACCCGCGTGATGGGCATGAAGCTGTTGCGCACCACGGATCGGCCCGATCAGAAGTACAGCTTGGCCTTCGTCGGCTACGGAACCAACCCCGAGCATGCCGAGATCGAGCTGACCTACAACCACGGCGTCGATCACTACGAGCTGGGCAACGCCTACGGCCACATCGCGATCGAAGTGCCCGACGCCTATGCGGCGTGCGCCGCGATCAAGACCGGTGGCGGCAGCGTGACACGCGAAGCCGGGCCGGTGGCTGGCGGCTCGACGGTGATTGCGTTCATCACCGATCCAGACGGTTACAAGGTCGAATTGATCCAGCGCTGATCTGCAGCGCGGACTCCGACAGCCGGCTCGGCGCCAGGCTCAGTCCTGGCGCAACGCCGTCGCCTCACGCGCCAGTTCGGTGATGCGGCCCCAATCGCCCGCTGCCACCGCATCGGCCGGTGTCAGCCACGAACCGCCGCACACCTTCACATTGGGCAGCGCCAGGAACTGCGGGGCCGATGCCAGCGTGATGCCGCCTGTCGGGCAGAAGTGCACGTCGCCAAACGGCCCGGCAAACGCCTTCAGCATCGCCACGCCTCCGGCGGCGCTGGCAGGAAAGAACTTCAGGAAGAAGTACCCATCGGCATTCGCCGCCATGACCTCGCTGGCCGTGGCGACTCCGGGCAGCAACGGCAGCTCGAGCTGGCGGCAGGCGTCGCCGATTGTCTGGCTGTAGCCCGGGCTGACAGCGAAGCGGCAACCCGCATCCTTGGCCGCCTGCGCATCGGCCGCGCTGCGCACCGTGCCCGCACCGACGATC
Source organism: Burkholderiales bacterium (assembly GCA_947462175.1). Classification (GTDB taxonomy): domain Bacteria; phylum Pseudomonadota; class Gammaproteobacteria; order Burkholderiales; family Burkholderiaceae_C; genus PBB1. The sequence continues at coordinate 9,197 of CANHOE010000078.1, forward strand.
GCCTCTGGCACTGCCAGGGCGATCGCTTCCATGCAATGCAACGCCGCCGGCGTGCGCAGCGTCACTTCCAGCACCCGCAAGCCGCCGGCCACCAAGGCCTGCGCCATCGGCACCGCGTCTTCGATGCGGTCAAGCACGATGACCGGGATCACCGGGCCGTAGTTGGCGAGATCAAGGCTGTGCATTCGATGTACCTCAGTGAGAAAAAAATTCGCCGGGCCGCCCCAAGAATTTTTGCTCCCCTCGGGGGGCGGTCACCGCTTGCGGTGGCCTTGGGGCCAACATTAAAGCCAAGTCACCGCGCCTTCTTCGGCGGTCAGCACGTTGCGGCGCATGCCGCCAAACAGTTCGCGGCCCAGATCGTGCGCGTTGATCTCGCGCTGCTCGTCCGACAGCACCGCAGGCTCACGCGCGGCCCAGGTGGCTTCATCCACCAGAGCCAGCAAGGTACCGACGTTCGAATCGATGCGGATCAGGTCGCCAGTGCGCACCTTGGCCAACGGCCCACCAGCCAGCGCTTCAGGGCTGACGTGGATGGCCGCTGGCACCTTGCCCGAGGCACCGCTCATCCGGCCATCGGTCA
>CANHOE010000079.1 GCA_947462175.1 Burkholderiales bacterium
CAGCGGCACTGCCGCTGGGCTTGCTGGGTGCGGATTGCAGCCATGCGGTGCCGCCAGTTCCCGCCTCGGGTCGATCGCTGTCAGCAATGACCTGGTCGATCAACGCTCGCACCTCCGGCTTTCCACTGGTGCGACACAACGTGTTCTTCAATGCCGACTACGCATCTGAGTTCAGCGACATCTTTCAGCACCGCCGGCTGCCGCGTGAAGGCACGGTCTACGTTTGCGCGCAGGACCGCGACGACAGTGGTTGTCTGCCTGCACGCGCAGGCGATCCAGACGGAAGCGGGCCTGAACGGCTCCTGTGCCTTGTCAATGCGCCAGCAAATGGCGATTCAGCACCCCTTGAACCTTCGGAGATCGACGCATGCGAGCAGACCCACTTCGCGCTGATGCAGCGCAGCGGACTGACCATCCATCGCACCCCGCACAACACCGTGCTGACGACACCGACCGATTTCCATCGGCTGTTCCCGGCGACGGGCGGAGCGCTGTATGGCCAGGCAGCGAACGGCTGGATGGGCGTGTTCAAGCGGCCTGCGGCACAGAGTCGCTTGCCGGGGCTGTACTTGGCGGGGGGCAGCGTGCACCCGGGACCGGGTGTGCCGATGGCAGCGATGTCCGGGCGGCTGGCGGCCGAGACGCTGCTGGGGCACCTCGATTCGACCAGCCGGTCCCGCCAGGTGGCTATCTCTGGTGGTATGTCGACGCGATCAGCGACGACGGGCAACACGCACTGAGCATCATTGCCTTCGTCGGCAGCGTCTTCTCGCCTTATTACGCTTGGGCACGCCGCAGCGGTTCGGCCGATCCCGAGAACCACTGCTCCATCAACGTGGCGTTGTATGGCCGAGCCGGCAAGCGATGGACGATGACCGAGCGCAGTCGTGCGAGCATGTCGCGCGATGCCAGCCGCTTGGTGGTCGGACCGAGTCAGGTGCACTGGAATGGCGAGTGCCTGACGATCGATATCGACGAGGTCACCGTGCCGATCCCGAAGCGTGTGCGGGGCCAGGTGCGCGTTTATCCGAAAGGGCTGAGCCGATTCGTGGCGTCGCTAGACGATGGCGGCCTGCACCGCTGGGGGCCGATCGCACCTTGCTCGAGGGTCGAGGTCGAATTCAATTCGCCGGCCATGCGTTGGTCTGGCCACGCTTACCTCGATTCAAACGAGGGCGACGAGCCGATCGATCGGCCATTCACCGAATGGGACTGGTCGCGGGCCCCATTGAAGGATGGCAGCACCGGCGTGATCTACGACGTGCGCCAGAAGCGGGGCGGCGACCGGGTGATCGCGGTGCGCTTTCAACCATCGGGCGACTTCGAGCACTTCACACCGCCCGAGCGCCAGCCGCTGCCGCGCACCGCGTGGCGGATCGGACGGACGATGCGCACCGAGGCGAGCCAGCCGGCTGTCGTCACGCAGACGCTGGAAGACACGCCGTTCTATGTGCGCTCGGTGCTGTCTTCAGGGCTGCTTGGGGAAGCGGTGGCCTCGGTGCACGAGACATTGAACGTGCCGCGACTGGTGTCCACCACCGTGCAACTGATGCTGCCGTGGCGGATGCCCCGAGTGCGCTGACGGGAGCTGTCAGCGCATCGGGTTCGCGCCGTCAACCGCTGAAGACCGAAGGGGCTTGCCGGCCTGCACCGGCGAAGGAATTGCTGGCCAGCTGGCGTTCTTCAAGGCGTTCGAAGAGCCCGATCGTCCAAAGGAGGCGCTGATCGAACCGCTGTTTTCGTGGACGCTCTTCTGATTCCACGCTGAGGTCAGCTTCCGGCTCACTGGGCCTGACTACCGGTGTGATGGCCGCCACATCGACCAGATACTGGATGGCCGGCACCGGAGCCGGATCGCTGTCGTCGCCAGGCTGACGTCGCGCCGGTGACATGGCTGCGGCACCAAAGGCCACGGCCATCAAGCCGAGCTTGCGCTGCGATGAGACGCACGCGCGGCGGGACACGGAGTCAAAGCCTGCCCGTTCGACCTCGCGCCCGATGTCGGCGTACACCAGACGCGCCGCCTGGATCGCCGGCCGGCAGTCGCGCGGCAGTGCCGGAATGCCCAGCGCGGCGCGTTCATAAAGGGTGTCTGCTTCGGCCAGCAGGCGCGACACCACCGAGCCCAGCGCCGGGCTGAAGGTCGGCGCACGCAGCCATGCATCCGGGTCGATGCCGGCTTCGCGCATCCACTCGCGCGGCAGATAAAGGCGCCCGTTGCGGGCGTCTTCGCCGACATCGCGTGCGATGTTGGTCAGTTGCATCGCCAAGCCCAGCTCGCAGGCGCGCGCTTGGGCTTGCGGGCTGCGAGCGCCCATGATGATGGCCATCATCGAGCCGACCGTCCCCGCGACCCTGGCGCCGTAGTCGTGCAGCTGCGCAATGGTTTCGTAGCGTCGTGCTTGCAGGTCCCATTCGAAGCCTTCCAGCAGGGCATCGAGCAGTGCCTTCGGAAGGTTGAACTCCGCCACCACGGCGGACAAGGCCCTGTCCGCAGGTACCGGCGACGGGCAGCCGTCATAGATGCGCTGCAGGCGCTGTTGCAGGTGGTGGAGGGCGCCCATCGGCCCGCCGTGCAAATGGCTCTCCAGGTCAATGGTGTCGTCCGCCAGCCGGCAGAAGGCGTACAGCGCGGTGGCGGGCCCCCGTACTCGGCGTGGCAGCACCAGGGATGCGGCGAAGAAGGTCTTCGATCCGGTCCGCATCAGCGACTCGCAGTCGTGCAAGTCCATGCTATGTCGGGTCTCGACGCCAGTGCTGTGGCTGGAAACGAGGGTGAGCGATGAGTGAGGCACGGTGTCGACCGGGCGATCTGCCAAGGCTTGTTGGGGCTGCATGAGGCTCCTTGTGGTTCTGTGCTTCGGTCTGATCAGGCCGGGGCCCGGATCGTGTCTGTTGGTGAGGCGAACGAGGCGACATCGGGCACCACCGACTCAAGCGCCTTGGCCGAGGCTAATACACCGGGAACGCCAGCGCCGGGGTGGGTACTGGCGCCGACCATGAACAGGCCGGAGATGTCTTCGCTGCGGTTGTGCGGACGGAACCAGGCACTTTGCAGCAGCAGGGGTTCCAGCCCGAATGCTGCGCCCTTGAAGGACAGCAGTCTGTCGTGGAAGTCCTGAGGCGTGGTCATGCGCGACGTGGCAATGTGCTTCTGGAAGCCCGGCATGACCTTGCGATCGAGCGCGTCTGCAATGGCCTGCCGGTATGGCTCGGCTTTGGCCTGCCAGTCGGTGCCGCTGTCCAGGTGCGGAACCGGCGCCAGCACGTAGAACGCATCGCAGCCGGGCGGTGCCATCGACGGGTCGGAGGCCGTCGGGCGATGCAGGTACAGGCTGAAATCCTCGGCGAGCACGTGCGCCTTGAAGATGTCGTTGAGCAACTCGCGATAGCGCGGGCCCAGCACCATCATGTGGTGCGGCACGTCGGGGTACTGGCGATCGGTGCCGAAGTACCAGACGAACAGACTCATCGAGTAGCGGCCCTTCTCGATCTTGCGGTCGCTCCAGTGGCGCCGGAACTCCGGGCGAATCAGGTGCCGGTAGGTCCAGGCAGTGTCTGCGTTAGACACCACGATGTCGGCCGACAGGTGCTCTCCGCTGGCCAGTGTGACGCCTGTGGCACGCGGTTGGCCGCCTTGCGTGGGCACGCAAGTGATCTCCCTGACCTCGGCGTTCAGGCGCAGGCGCGCACCGCTGGTTTCCAGCAGGCTGACCAATCCTTGAATCAAGGCGCCTGTGCCCCCCATCGCCCAGTGCACACCGAATTTGCGCTCCAGCGCGGTGATCAGGCTGTAGACGCAGGTGCAGGAAAACGGATTGCCACCGATCAGCAGCGGGTGGAAGCTGAACACGATGCGCAGCTTCGGGTCACGCAGATGTCGCGCCGTCATTGCATACAGCGACTGCCAGGCTCGCATCTTCATCATCGATGGCACGGCAGCCAGCAGGTCGCCGACGGTGTCGAAGGCGACCGTGGCCAGTTCCTCGAAGCCCAGCTTGTAACAGCGGTCGGACTCGACCATGAAGCTGTCGAAGCCGGCCAGATCCGATGGTGCGAAGCGGGCGACCTCGGCGCGCATCGCAGCCAGGTCCCCGCTGTAGTCGAAGTAGCTGCCATCGTCGAACTGGATTCGGTAGAAAGGATCGAGCGGACGCAGGTCAACATCGTCTGACATCTTGCGGCCGCACAGGGCCCACAACTCTTCCAGCATGAAGGGCACGGTGATGATGGTCGGCCCGGCATCGAAGGTGTAGCCATCCTGTCGGTGCACGTAAGCACGGCCGCCGGGCGCATCAAGCTTCTCGAGCACGGTGACTCTGTAGCCTCGAGCGCGCAGTCGGATGGCGGCCGCCAAGCCACCAAAGCCGCTGCCGATCACCAAGGCGGTGGGCGCGGTGTCGGCACTACCCGCCGAGTCAACGTCGGCAGGGGCGGAAAAACCGTGTTCAAAGAATGTGCCGGGCTTCATCGGTCGTGTGACCCTCGGGATACTGCATGGCCAGTGTCTTCACGATCGTCGACAGCCGCAATAAGTGTAAGTTTAGATTGACACTCGCAAGTGTCAACCACAGAATCATCGGCATGTCGTCTCGTACCCTGCTTGTTCCCTCATCGGTACCTGCCTGGCCCGTCGTGGCCGAACTGCTGAAACCAATCACTTGGTTCCCGCCGATGTGGGCCTTCTGCTGCGGCGTGATCGCCTCGGGCGTCTCACCCGACGGCCGCTGGTTCCTGATCATCACCGGCGTGCTGCTGGCCGGTCCGCTGGTTTGCGCGAGCAGCCAGGCAGTGAACGACTGGTTCGACCGCCATGTTGACGCGATCAATGAGCCGAACCGCCCGATCCCCTCAGGCCGCATGCCTGGCCGCTGGGGACTTTATATCGCCATTGCCTGGACCGCGCTCTCTCTGGGCGTCGCCACCACGCTCGGCACTTGGGGTTTTGCCGCCGGCGCAGCCGGTCTTGTGCTGGCCTGGGCCTACAGCGCGCCACCGCTGCGGCTGAAGCAAAACGGCTGGTGGGGCAATGCCGCATGCGGTTTGTGCTACGAGGGCCTCGCCTGGGTCACCGGTGCTGCAGTCATGGCGGGGGGGGCGATGCCCGACAGCCGTACGCTGGCGCTGGCCGCGCTGTACAGCGCTGGTGCGCACGGCATCATGACCTTGAACGATTTCAAGGCTGTCGAAGGCGACAAGCGCATGGGCATTGCCTCATTGCCGGTGCAACTTGGAGTTCAGGGCGCTGCCCGCACTGCCTGTCTGATGATGCTGGCGCCGCAGTTTGTCGTCGTGCTGCTGCTCATCTTCTGGGGTGCCCCGATGCATGCCATCACGGTGGGCGCGCTGATACTGCTGCAAGCGCTGCTGATGGACTATTTCCTGGACAAGCCGATCGATCGCGCCTTGCTCTACAGTGGATTTGGTGTGCCCCTGTTTGTCGCGGGCATGATGGTTAGCGCATTCGCCCTGCGCACGCTGGGACAGGCTGCCACATGAGCGAACTGGGCTACTCGCGAGGGATCATCTTGTCGTGCTTGTCGCGGAGGAGCCTCCAGTGAGCCGCCAGTTCGGCTGGATCGAAATCGCCCGGCTTGGTCTGGTGCAAGCCTGCATGGGTGCCGTTGTGGTGTTGACCACTTCGACATTGAACCGCGTCATGGTCGTCGAACTGGCACTGCCCGCGCTGCTGCCAGGCATCCTGGTGGCCTTTCACTACTTGATTCAGGTGGTGCGGCCACGGATGGGGCATGGCTCCGATGTCGGCGGGCGCCGTACGCCTTGGCTGATGGGCGGCATGGGCTCGCTCGCCATGGGTGGGGTCACGTCCGCGCTGGCTGTGGTGTGGATGGCGACGCAGCCAGTTGCGGGCATCGCACTGGCCGTGGTCGGCTTTGGATTGATTGGCCTGGGCGTCAGTGCCTGTGGCACCTCATTGCTGGTGCTCCTGGCCAAGCGAGTTCCGGCCGAGCGGCGCGCCGCCGCTGCGACGATCGTCTGGATGATGATGATCGCGGGCTTCGCAGTCACGGCTGGCACCGCCGGCAAGCTGCTTGATCCCTACTCACCGCAGCGCTTGATGATGGTGTCGAGTGCCGTGTCGCTGTTGGCCATCGTGATCACCGGGCTGGCATTGCGTGGAATCGAAGGAACCCCTGAGCCTGCGCAGGCCATGGCCGTCACTGCCGCTGCGTCGGCCTCCCCCGGATTTCGAGTGGCTCTCGCACAGGTCTGGGCTGAGCCCACTGCGCGCCGCTTCACGATCTTTGTCTTCGTCTCGATGCTGGCCTACAGCTCGCAGGATCTGATTCTTGAACCCTTCGCCGGGTCGGTTTTCGGCTACACGCCGGGCGAGTCGACGCAATTGGCCGGAGTGCAGCACAGCGGCGTGTTGCTGGGCATGGTGCTGGTAGCCGTTGCTGGCAGCGGGGTGCTGGGTCGCTGGATGGTGCGACTGACCGGGCGCCCCGTAGAAGCCGGCCGTGCAGCTGGTGGTCGCTCTGCATCATTGCGCGCGTGGACGGTAGGCGGTTGTCTGGCCTCGGCCCTTGCGCTGGCTGGCCTGGTGATGGCCGGGCTCAGCAACGGCGCCTGGCCGCTCAAGGCAACGGTGTTCCTGATGGGCGCCTCCAACGGCGCGTTTTCGATTGCGGCGATCGGCTCGATGATGAGTCTGGCCAGCCAGGGGCGCGAGTCCCGCGAAGGTGTGCGCATGGGCCTTTGGGGCGCAGCCCAGGCGGTGGCGTTCGGCCTCGGTGGTCTGGTCGGCGCCGGGGCCAGTGACCTGGCCCGCTGGTGGTTCGGCGCGCCCGGGGTGGCTTATTCCGCGGTGTTCGCTTTCGAGGCCGCACTGTTCGTTTTGGCCGCCTGGCTGGCGCTTCGCGCTGCCGGCGATGGGTCGGCGGTGCCGTCCGAACGCAGTACCACGCACGAGGCATCGCATCGCGGTGCCACTCTGGTCTCGACGCCGCGTCTGGCAGTGCGAGATCCCCAAGCCGGTGACGCCCCTGTCGCCATCATCCAGTCGAGTTGAACACGAGGTGAATGACATGAGCACGCCCGAAATTTTCGATGTCGTCGTCGTCGGTGGCGGTCCTGCAGGCGCAACGGCTGCGGACGATCTGGCACGTCAGGGCCGGTCAGTACTGTTGCTGGATCGCGTGGGGCGCATCAAGCCCTGTGGCGGGGCAATACCGCCGCGCCTCATCAAGGATTTCGCGATTCCCGATGAACTGCTGGTCGCCAAGGCTCGCTCGGCACGGATGATCTCTCCCAAGGACAAGCGGGTCGATATCCCCATCGAAAACGGATTCGTTGGCATGGTCGACCGCGATGTGTTCGATGAGTGGCTGCGCGAACGCGCGGCAGCCAGCGGCGCAGTTCGGCGCAGTGGCACGTTTGACAAACTGACCCGCGACGACGACGGCGTCAGCGTTGTGCACTACACCGCACGCGATGGCCGCGAACGCCGCAGTGCCAAGCCGGGCGAGTTGACCGAAGGCGTGCCGACTCGAGTGCGCGCCCGTGCGGTGATCGGTGCCGACGGTGCCCGGTCCAAGGTGGCCAGTCAAGCCGTGCCGGGCGCTGAAGACACTGAGTATGTGTTTGCTTACCACGAGATCGTGCGCGCTCCCCAGGTGAAGCCTGTGGGCTACGACGGCTCGCGCTGCGATGTGATCTACCGCGGTTCCGTCTCACCGGATTTCTATGGCTGGGTGTTCCCGCACGGTGACACGCTGAGTATCGGCACCGGCAGTGCGGACAAGGGCTTCTCGCTGCGTGGCGCGGTCGGCGCCTTGCGCGAAGCTGCGGGATTGGGCGATACCGAAACGCTGCGGCGTGAAGGCGCGCCGCTCCCCATGAAACCTCTGAAGCGCTGGGACAACGGCCGTGATGTGGTGGTTGCTGGTGATGCCGCTGGTGTGGTGGCGCCAGCATCGGGCGAGGGCATCTACTACGCCATGGTCGGTGGCCGACTGGCCGCTGAGTCGGTCGATGCCTTGCTGCGAACCGGTGATGTCAAATCGCTCAAGCTTGCGCGCAAGCGTTTTATGAAGGCTCACGGCACCGTGTTCCGGGTGCTTGGCATCATGCAGTGGTTCTGGTACTCGAACGACAAGCGACGCGAGAGCTTCGTGAAGATCTGCGAGGACAAGGACGTTCAACAGCTCACCTTCGAGTCATACATGAACAAGGAGTTGGCGCGCAAGAAGCCGATGGCGCATGTGCGCATCTTCCTCAAGGACATGGCGCACCTGATGGGCTTCGCCCGCGCTTGATGCGCGGTTCGTGGTGGTGAGCGACTGGTTGTCGCCCCAGGGGCTCATCACCATCGTCATTGGCTTCACCTTGATTGAGGGCGTCGCGCTGTGGCTCTACCGAGCTCGCACCGGCAAGGGTGTGGCTCCCAGGGACTTTGTCGCCAACTGGCTGTCAGGTCTGTGTCTGATGTTCGCACTACGCAGCGCGCTTAGCGATGCATGGTGGGTCTGGGTTGCGCTGTGGCTGCTGGCCTCGGGACTGATCCACGGCAGCGATCTGTGGTCGCGTTGGCAGCGCTGATGCAGTGCAGGCCGATGACTGCGGCACGGGCGACTGCTCAAAACAGAAAACAGCGCAAATTTGCCGAAGCAAACTTGCGCCATTCCTGCGAGCGGCGGATCAGCCCGCCTTCGGCGCGTAGCCGCTGCACCAGCCCTTGGATGACACCTGCTTCCCGGCGAATAGCGGACAACCGCCCGCCGCATCCGTTGCCTTGCCCTGGAACAAGGCACAGTTGCCGCAGGCATGGGTGGTCTTGTGGGCCGGGTATTTCTTCAGGTCGATCTTGGTTGAGTCGGGCTTGTAGCCGAGAGCCACAGCATTGGCGTCGGTCTCTGAGACCATCGAGGCGCCCTGCGCCATGACCTGCGAGGCAGCGATGGCACCGCTTCCGGCGACGACATGCAACATGAAAGTGCGGCGATTAGTGATACTCATGGTGAAACTCCGGTGTAAGGAACTTAAACAACGTCCGACAGCATGTTCGGATGACAAAATTTTTGCACGGAAGCGACTCCTGAGTCATTTAGTGAACTATGGCGTTTGGGTCCGCTCGCCACGCCCACACGGGTAAATCCGTTGGAGGCGCCGTGAATCCGGCTCCTAAAATTTTCTGCGACCGTAAAAGTCACTCGCCTTAAACCTCCGATGCCATCAACGCGACGATCCGCTCAGACTCATGCCGCTGATGACAAAGCGCCCGAGGTGAAAACAAGCGGCGACCTCAGGGTGCTGAAGAAATACCCCAATCGGCGGCTCTACGACACGACAGCCAGCAGCTACATCACGTTGGCCGACGTCAAGAAGATGGTGATGGCTGGCGACAACTTCGTGGTACGCGATGCTAAGACCGCGGAAGACCTCACCCGCAGTATCCTGCTGCAGATCATCCTGGAGGAAGAAAGCGGCGGGGTGCCGATGTTTTCGAGCCAGATGCTGGCTCAGATCATCCGCTTCTACGGGCACTCCATGCAGGGCATGATGGGTTCGTACCTGGAAAAGAACCTGCAGACCTTCACGGAGATTCAAGGCCGTCTGGCTGATCCGGCGCTGGGCCTGTACGACACGGCCGCTCACTCCCCGGAGCTGTGGACCCAGTTCCTCAACGGCCAGGCGCCCGCCGTGCAAGGCTTGATGAGCACCTACCTCGAGCAATCGAAATCGATGTTCACGCAAATGCAGGAGCAAATGGCGAAGCAGGCCGGCACGTTGTTC
>CANHOE010000080.1 GCA_947462175.1 Burkholderiales bacterium
GCAGTGTCGCTGTAGGTCTCGATGAAGATCGACGACGAGGTGCCCGGCGAGAAGATCGGCCACGCCTCTTCGGCAGTGAAGCTGAGGAACGGCGCCATCCAGCGCAGCATCGCGTTCGTGATGTGCCACAGCGCGGTCTGCGCGCTGCGGCGTGCCTGGCTCTTCGGCGCAGTGGTGTAGAGCCTGTCCTTCAGCACGTCGAGGTAGAACGCGCCCAGGTCTTCGCTGCAGTAGACCTGCAGCTTCGCGACCACCGGATGAAACTCGTACACCTCGTAGTGCGCCAGCACCTCGGCCTGGAACTGTGCCGCGCGGGCCAGCGCGTAGCGGTCGATCTCCAGCAACTCCGACAGCGGAACCGCATCCTTCGACACGTCGAAGTCGCTGGTGTTGGCGAGCAGGAAGCGCAGCGTGTTGCGAATACGGCGGTAGCCATCGACCACGCGCGCGAGGATCTTGTCGTCGATGTTCAGGTCGCCCGAATAGTCGGTGCTGGCAACCCACAAGCGCACGATCTCGGCGCCGAGCTTGTCGCTGACCGACTGCGGCGCCACCACATTGCCCAGCGACTTGCTCATCTTGCGACCCTGGCCATCGGTCGCGAAGCCGTGTGTCAGCAAGCCCTTGTAGGGCGCGTGATCCTCTATCGCGCAGGCGATCAGCAGGGACGAATGGAACCAGCCGCGGTGCTGGTCGTGGCCTTCGAGGTAGAGATCGGCTTCGGGGCCTTCTGACTGGCCGGCACCGTTGTGCGAGCCGCGCAACACGTGGTTGAAGGTGCTGCCCGAGTCGAACCAAACGTCGAGGATGTCGTTGCTCTTGGTGTAGTGAGCAGCCTCGTCGTCCAGCCAGTCGTGCGGGTCGAGTTTCGACCACGCTTCGACTCCGCCCTGTTCGACGAGTGCGGCGGCACGGTCCATCAGCGACAGCGTGTTCGGGTGTAGTTCACCGCTGTCCTTGTGCAGGAAGAACGGCAGCGGCACGCCCCAGTTGCGCTGGCGGCTGATGCACCAGTCGGGACGGTTGGCGATCATGTCGCGCAGCCGAGCGCGGCCGTTTTCCGGATAGAAGGTCGTCGCATCGATCGCGGCCAGTGCGCTTTGGCGCAGCGTCTGCGGCGCCGGGTCGGTGGCGAACACACCCGCGGTGTCGTCGGTGGCTTCGTCCATCCGGACGAACCACTGCGCGGCGGCGCGGTAGATCACGGGTGTCTTGTGGCGCCAGCAGTGCGGGTAGCTGTGCTGGAAGGTGGCGGTGGCGAGCAGGCGATTGGCATCGCGGAGCGCATCGATGATCACCGCGCAGGCCTTCCAGATGTGCTGCCCGCCGAACAGCGACAGGCTCGCGTCGTAGACGCCGCTGCCGGTGACCGGGTTCAGGATGTCGTCGATCGCCATGCCGTGCGCGATACAGGACCGGAAGTCATCGACACCGTAGGCAGGCGCCGCATGCACGAGGCCGGTGCCGTCGTCGGCGGTCGCGTAGTCGGCGAGGTAGACGGGGCTCAGCCGGTCGTAGCCGGCATCGACGTGCGCGAGCGGGTGGCGGAAGTTGATGCCATCGAGCCTCTCGCCCAGTGCGGTGCCGACCACCGTGCCTTGCAGGCCGTAGCGCTTGGTGCTGTCTTCGACACGCGCCGACGCCAGCAGCAGCAGGCCGCGCTCGGTGTCGACCAGGCTGTATTCCAGCGCCGGGTTCAGGTTCAGCGCCTGGTTGGCGGGAATGGTCCACGCGGTCGTGGTCCATATCACCGCGAAGGCTTCCTTGGCAAGCGATGGCAGTCCGAAAGCTGTTGCCAGCCGATCCGGCTCGGCACACAGGAAGGCCACGTCCAGCGACTGCGAGGTCTTGTCGGCGTACTCGATCTCGAACTCGGCCAGCGACGAGCCGCAGTCGAAGCACCAGTACACCGGCTTCAGCCCGCGGTAGACATACCCGCGCTCCATCACCCGCTTCAGCGTGCGGATCTCGCCGGCCTCGTTGCCGAAGTCCATCGTGCGGTAGGGGTGCGCCCAATCGGCCAGCACGCCCAGGCGCTTGAAGTCGGCCATCTGCTGCGCGATCTGTTCGGTCGCGTAGGCGCGGCTCTTCGCCTGCACCTCGGCGCGCGGCAGCTTGCGGCCGAAGGTCTTCTCGATCTGGTTCTCGATCGGCAGCCCGTGGCAATCCCAACCTGGGATGTAGGTCGCGTCCATGCCCTTGAGCTGACGCGCCTTGACGATCATGTCCTTGAGCACCTTGTTGACCGCGTGGCCGATGTGGATCTGGCCGTTGGCATACGGGGGGCCATCGTGCAGCACGAACTTCGGCGCACCGCAGCGAGCCTCGCGCAGACGCTGGTAGGTGCCTGAGTCATCCCATTGCTTGACCCAACCCGGCTCGCGCTTGGGCAGGTCGCCGCGCATCGGGAACGGGGTGTCCGGCAGGTTCAGCGTGGCGCGCAGGCCGGAGGCGTCGGCACCCGGGGCGTTGGCAGAGGACTTTTCGGTGGACATGCTGGGGTCTCGACAGGTGGCATTCGCGCCGGGCGCGTGGTCTAAAGACAGGACGATGAAGCCGTTGGGAGATGCCCAGCGACCCAGGCAGCTCATTCGGCGAAGCGGCGGCAACAAGCAGCCCGCACGCCGTGCCGCAGCGTCAAATTCGATCGCGCGAGGTCTGCCGGTGCATGGCACCGTGCGCGTGGGGCGCGTGACGAACTGGGAAGCGCAAATGCATTGGAGGATTCTACCGGGCGGGTGCCTGGGCCTTGCATACAAAATACCGTGCGCACCGCGGAGCACTTCAACCCCCTGAGGGCCGTTCAAAACGCCTCCGTACGCGATCACCGCCACCACCTCACATTGCCATGCCGAACGCCGAGTCCCTCAGCAACGTACCCTTCAAAGTCGTCGGCATCCAGAGCGAGAGGGCAGGTCCGCGCCTGATCGTTCTGGGCGCGGTGCATGGCAATGAAATCTGCGGCCCGCGTGCCATCGAACGGGTGCGGTCCGAATTCGAGTCGAAGAAGCTGAATCTGCTGCGAGGCAGCGTGTCGTTCGTGCCGATCACGAACACCAAGGCTTACGAACTCGTGCGGCGCGAGGGCGATCGCAACCTCAATCGCAATCTCGGACCCACTCAACATCCGCAGGACTTCGAAGACCACATCGCCAACGCACTGTGCCCCATGCTGGCCGAGCACGACGTGCTGCTCGACCTGCATTCGTTCCACTCGCCCGGTGAGCCATTCGCGATGCTCGGCCCGGCGAACAACACGGGCACGCTGCAGCCTTTCGCGTTGGCGGCACAAGAGGAGGCGCTCGCGGTTCGACTGGGCCCCCGGCGCCTTGTTGAAGGTTGGCTGGAAACCTACGCCGACGGCGTGGTGGCACGCGTGCAGCGTGCCGCGCAGTCGGACGATCCGCGCACCGCGCGTGCGCGGCTGCTCAACACCGACCCGCGCTACGGTATCGGCACCACCGAATACATGCGCAGCGCTGGCGGCATGGCGATCACGCTGGAGTGCGGCCAGCACGACGACCCGGCGGGGCCGAACGTCGCTCACCGGGCGATCCTCAACACGATGGCGCACCTGGGCATGATCGATGTCGCTGCACCTGCACCGCGTGCCGACATCGAGGTGCTGCGGCTGATCCACGTCACCGATCGCTTGAATCCCGGCGACACCTTCGTCAAACCCTGGGCCAGCTTTGACCCGGTGCAAGCCGGCGAGCTCATCGGGCATCGCCATGACGGGACTGTCGTCACCGCGCAGGGCGACGGCTTCATCGTGTTCCCGAACACGAAGGCCATGCCGGGCAACGAATGGTTCTATTTTGCGCGCCGCAGTGACCGTTCACTGAACCTTGCTTGAGTTGCCTGCTCTCAGCAAGGTGTCCGACGCCGGTCTTCCTGGTTCGAAAGTTGCTGAGTGATTGAGGTTCAAGACCTGCGTTTTGCATGGCCGACGCCTTGGGGCCGTGGCAAACCTGCCGATTGCATCGCGATCGACAGGCTCACCCTTGCCACCGATCGCACGGTGTTCCTGCACGGTCCGAGCGGTGGTGGCAAGAGCACCTTGCTGGGCCTGCTGGCGGGCGTCTTGCTGCCACGCACCGGCTCGGTCAGTCTGCTCGGCACCCGCTGGTCCGATCTGTCTGGCGCGAGGCGCGATGCCTTTCGTGCCGATCACCTCGGCTACATCTTCCAGCAGTTCAACCTGCTGCCCTATCTGAGCGTGCTCGACAACGTGCTGCTGCCGTGTCGCTTCTCGGCCTTGCGCCGCGAGCGGGCGAGCCTGGAGGGCAGTTCTCCGGGCGTTTCGGCGCGTGATCTTCTGCGGCGTGTGGGTCTGGCAGAGGGGCTTTGGACGCGGCCTGCGGCGCAGTTGTCGGTCGGCCAGCAGCAACGGGTAGCGGCGGCACGCGCGCTGATCGGCCGGCCTGAAGTCGTGATTGCCGACGAGCCGACCTCGGCGCTCGACGCGGCGCTGCGCGACAGCTTCATGGACCTGCTGCTCGATGCGTGCAGCGCGTCAGGCAGCACCTTGGTCTTCGTCAGCCACGACGAGCGATTGGCCGCGCGCTTCGACGAGCGACTGTCGCTGTCGGCGATCAACCGCGCGGCTTCGTGCGAGACGGCTGAGGGCATGGTGTGAGGGCGCTGCTGACATTGGCCTGGCACAGTGCCTGGAACCGACGTGCAACGCTGTCCCTCGTGCTGCTGTCGGTCGCGTTGTCGACCTTCCTTCTGCTCGGCTTCGAGCAGGTGCGCACCGATGTTCGCGAGAATTTCTCGCAGTCGGTCAGCGGCACCGATCTTGTCGTGGGTGCGCGCACCGGCTCGGTCCAACTGATGCTGTATTCGGTGTTTCGCGTCGGCAGTGCGACCAACAACATCCGCATGAGCAGCGTCGAGGCTATTGCGAAGCATCGCGCGGTGGCGTGGGTGGTGCCGCTGTCCCTCGGAGATTCGCACAAGGGCTATGCGGTGCTCGGCACCACGGCTGAATACTTCAACCGCTTTCTCTACGGTGACCGCGCGCCATTGGTGTTCGCGCAGGGTCGTGCCTTTGATGAAGGCATCGAAGGGCTGTATGGCGCGGTGCTGGGCGCCGAGGTTGCCGATGCGCTGGGCTATCGACTTGGCAGCAAGCTGACACTGACGCACGGCGCGGGCGGCCTGCCCGGCGCCGAGCATGCCGACAAGCCGTTCACCGTGGTCGGCATCCTGAAGCGCACCGGCACGCCGGTTGACCGCACGGTGCATATCAGCCTGGAATCGCTGGAAGCCATCCACATCGACTGGGTCGGTGGCGCGCCGATGCCAGGTGTGTCAATTGCGCCGGAGCAGGCACGGAAGTTCGATCTGACACCCAAGGTGCTGACCGCTGCGCTGGTCGGCCTGAAGGGTCGGGCTGCGGTGTTCAGTGTGCAACGCTTCGTTGCCGACTACGCCGAGGAGCCGTTGATGGCGGTGCTGCCCGGTGTGGCGCTCGACGAACTGTGGGACGTGGTCGGTGTCGGCGAGAAGGCCTTGATCGGCATGTCGGCGATGGTTGGCGTGGTCAGTCTGGCGGGCCTGGTCGCGGTGGTGATGGCGGGCTTGAACGAGAGGCGCCGTGAACTGGCGGTACTCCGCGCGGTGGGCGCCGCGCCGCGCCATGTGCTGATGTTGCTGGCGGGAGAAGGGTTGCTTGTCACACTGTTGGGTGCTCTGGTCGGTATGCTGGTGACGGGCCTCTTCATGGCGCTCGCGGCGCCATGGGCGCAGGCGCACTACGGCATCAACCTGAAACTTTCTGCCCCCAGCCAGGCCCAATGGGGACTTTTCGCAGCAGTCGTGGCCGCCGGCGCAATCGCCAGCCTGATCCCTGCATGGCGCGCCTACCGATTGTCCCTGGCCGATGGCCTGTCCCCGAGGGTTTGAACATGTTGAGCAGATCGTGGCTGAAGTGGTCGACCTCCTGGGTCCTGTCGCTGGGCATCGCAGTGGGGGTCGGCGCCGGGACGGCGGGCGCCGTCACCACCTCGGCCAGCCAGCCGATCGGCGGCACCGGCGTCAGCAGGCCGACGGCCAACGGCGTGTTTCGTGAGATCAAGTGGGACGATCTGGTGCCCAAGGACTGGGACCCGCTGAAGGAGTTCAAGAACATCAACTTCAGCCTGATGAATGACAGCGACCCGCGCGCCAATGAGATGCTCAAACGCATGCGCGAAACCTGGGACAACGCGCCCACCAACAACGAGATGGACGGGGCTTCGGTGCGCATTCCCGGCTACCTGGTGCCGCTGGAAGAAACCAAAGCCGGGCTGAAGGAATTCCTGCTCGTGCCGTATTTCGGCGCCTGCATCCACTCACCACCGCCGCCAGCCAACCAGATCATCTACGTGAAGGCAGAGAAGCCGCCGAAGGGCTTCCAGTCGATGGACACGGTGTGGGTCAGCGGCACGCTCAAGACGCTGCGCAGTGACAGCTACATGGGTGCCAGCGGCTATCGGATGGACGCGGTCGTGGTGGAGCCCTACGTCGAACCGAAGTGAGCGAGACGACGCTCAGGCGTGCGTCACGACGCGATCACGCCCGCTGTTCTTCGCAGCGTACAGCGCGGCATCGGCTCGTGAAATCAGCGACGCGGCATCGTCGTCCGGCTTCAGCGCGGTGACACCACCCGAGATGGTCACCGTCAACAGGACCTCTTGCGTGGTGCGGTTGCGGATCTTCATGGCCTTGGTGCGGTTGCGCACCGTCTCGGCGAGTTCAATGGACTTGTCGAGAGAGGTTTGGGGCAGCAGCAGCGCGAATTCTTCACCGCCATAACGAGCAGCAGAGTGGTTCGCGCCTGTCACGGCGGATCGCAGGATTTCGCCCAGCGCCTGGATGACCCGGTCGCCCATCAAATGCCCGTGCGTGTCATTCACCTTCTTGAAGTGATCGATGTCCAGCATCACCAGGCAGTGGCTGTGGCCGTCTGCAGTTCGTTGCGACAACAGCGACTCGATCTTCTTTTCGAATCCGCGACGGTTCAGGATGCCAGTCATCGGGCACAACAGGGCTTCGCTCGTGGCTCGTTCCAGATCGCTGCGAAGCCTGTTGATCTCCTCCTGGCTGATCGATACCTTTTGCTGCAGTGCTTCGACCGAGCTCTTCATCTCGGCTGTTCCTGCCATCACTTCGGTCAGTCGGGGCTTCAACTGTTCGACGTCGCGTGAGGCCAGCGCCTTATTCAGGCCGTTGAGCTGATCGCCAAAGGCGCCCGCCTGATTACCGGTCTGAGATGCCGACTGCGCCACGCTGGCCAACAGCCGCTCCATCTCGCCGCTGATCTGCGCCATCACCGCTTCGTCGGCAGGGGCGATGTGCTTCTGATACAGCGCGATGACGGCAGGGTCGTCCAAGCCCTTGTGGTCTTTCAACAAGGCATCAATCGCTGCGCTCAGCGCCGGGTTGATCCCGGCCACATATTCGTACCACAGGGTGAAAGTGACCGGGTTGAAAGCGGCTTTGTGTTTCCCCATGTGTCCCAAAGCCAAACGAAGTAGCTCTGCAGTTTGCTCTTTCGGTTCTGAGTACCTCATCGCGCTGCTTTCAATTAGGTAGGCCAACCCGCAATTGCTGCGTAAAAAACAACAATTTTAGGTTTGTTTTTTTTAAAAAAAGATCAACGACCTGCCATTCACTTGGTTTACCCCCAAGTAGGGGGGGCAGTAGCCAGCGCCCCTGGAAACGTATCCCGCGACATGCGGACAATCACGCCATGTTCACGCCCTCTCAACACGATGTGCGCCGCTTTTTCTGCGAGGTGCATGCCAAAGCGCGCAGTGCCAGGCCCATGACGGCGCTTGAAATCGTTGCCGCCGACTGGGTCGGCTTGCATCCCGAGTACCACCCTGCGCTGGCCGATGTCGATGAAGCGTTGGCTGCGGTCTACGATGTCGATTCGGGTCGCCCCAACCCGTTTCTGCACCTGTCCATGCACCTGTCGATCAGCGAGCAGGTGTCGATCGATCAACCGCGCGGCATCAAGCAGGTGGTCGAATTGCTGGCTGCGCGGCGCGGTTCGGTGCACGAAGCGCACCATGAAGTGATGGAATGTCTGGGGGAGATGATGTGGGCCTCGCAGCGCAGTGGTCTGCCACCCGATGGCGATCGATACATCGACGCAGTGCGGCGTCGTGCCACCCGCGACTGAACGTTTCACTCATCGCGACTTCAGCAGCCCGGTCTAACATCGAAAGGCAATGAACCTTCGACCCATGACTGCGGGGCGTGACGCCGCCTGGATTGCACTGAGCTTGCTGGCCTTGCTGGCCTGGGACGCCGCTGGTCTCGACCTGACCGTTGAGCGCTGGTTTGGCGATGCGCAGGGCTTTCACCTGAAGAGCCACTGGTTCTTCGCGCAGGTGCTCCACGAAGGCGGACGCTGGGTCAGTGCAGCGGCGATCGTTGTGGTGCTAATCAATGTCTTCAGGCCATGGCGCTTCGCGGGCCCGATGAGCCGCGCCACACGCATATGGTGGCTGGCTATCACGGCGACATGCCTGCTGCTGATCCCTACGCTCAAACAGCTCAGCGCCACCAGTTGCCCCTGGGATCTGGCTGAGTTTGGGCGCTCGGCCCAGCATGTGTCGCACTGGGCTTTTGGCGTGAAGGATGGTGGACCCGGTCGCTGCTTCCCATCGGGTCACGCCTCGGCGGCATTCAGCCTGTTTGGCGGCTGGTTCGCGCTGCGCGGCACCTCACCTCATGCCGCCCGACGCTGGCTGGCGGGCGTCTGGGTGTTCGGCATCCTGTTCAGCGCCGCGCAGACCGTGCGCGGTGCGCACTTCCCCAGCCATTCGATGTGGACTGCCTGGGTGTGCTTCACAACCAGTGCGCTGCTTTGGCACGCAGCGCAGTCACTGCTGAGTCGTCAACGTACAGATAACTGAGGCTGGCGTCGGTTCCCTCAGATGCGGAACTCGATGTTGTCGATCAGTCGTGTGGCGCCGAGCCGTGCGGCACCCAGAGCGACCCACGCGCCTTCACGCTCGTCGTCGTCGCTCGGTGCGCTCAGGTCGTACTGGCGGCGCACCGTCAGGTAGTCGGGCTGCCAGCCTTGGGCCGCAAGCCCTTCCAGCGCCTGCGCTTCCAGCACCTCCAGCGGCGCCACGCCATCTCCGAAGCGTTCTGCCAGCGTCCGCAGCGCCTGCGAGAGCTCGATTGCCTTCGCACGTTCAGTGGCGCTCAGGTAGCCGTTGCGTGAGGACAGTGCCAAGCCATCGTCTGCGCGTGAAGTCTCCGCCGCCTCGATGACGATGGGCAGCGCGAACTGCTGCGTCATCCGGCGAATCACCATCAGCTGCTGGTAGTCCTTCTTGCCGAACAAGGCAATGCGCGGTTGTGCTGCGTTGAACAGCTTCATCACGACGGTACTGACGCCGGTGAAGAACCCTGGTCGGAAGTGACCCTCGAGGACGTCGGCCAAGGCCGGGTCGGGCTGCACCTTGAAGGTCTGCAGCTCGGGGTAGAGCTCGTGCTCGTCAGGTGCAAACACGATGTTGCAGCCGGCCGGCTGCAGCAGTTCGCAATCCCGCTCCAGCGTGCGTGGGTAGCGCTCGAAATCCTCGTGCGGGGCGAACTGCAGCCGGTTGACGAAGATGCTGACGACGACTGGCAGACCGTGCGACGCTGCCTGCCGCACCAGCGCCAGGTGTCCGTCGTGCAGATTGCCCATCGTCGGGACAAACGCGCAGGTGCCCGGTACCGGCAGGGCGGCTCTCAGCGCGGCGA
>CANHOE010000081.1 GCA_947462175.1 Burkholderiales bacterium
ATCGTGATGCTGCCGAACGCCGAGGTGCAGCGCTCATCGCAGACGATCCTTACCTGTGCTTCGCTCGCTTGACTCAGCTATGGGCCGCTCAATGTCGTGGTACGGCAGAGGCCGTGATTCACCCGTCTGCTGTCGTGCATGCCGGTGCGCGGCTTGCCCACGGTGTTTCGGTGGGCCCGCTCGCCGTGATCGAAGACGGTGCCGTGGTCGGTGAGGGTGCGGTGATTGGTGCGCAATGCTTCATCGGTGCTGGTGCGTCCGTGGGCGCGCAGACCCGGCTGTCGGCACAGGTGGTGCTCGGCGCACGATGCCATATCGGTGCGCGTGGCATCGTGCACAGCGGCGTCGTGATCGGCGCTGATGGATTTGGCTTCGCGCCGCACCAGGGCCGTTGGGAGAAGATCGAGCAGCTTGGAGGCGTGCGCATTGGTGACGATGCGGAGATCGGCGCCAATACCTGCATCGACCGGGGGGCGTTGGATGACACCGTGATCGAAGACGGTGTGAAGCTCGACAACCTGGTGCAGATCGGTCACAACGTGCATATCGGCGCCCACAGCGCACTGGCGGGCACGGCAGCGGTGTCGGGCAGCACTCGGATTGGCGCGCACTGCACGATGGCCGGCGGTGCGGGCGTGGTGGGTCACGTGACGCTGGCCGACCATGTCCATCTGGGCGCGCGTTCGGTGGCCACCCATTCAATTCACAAGCCTGGCCTCTACACCGGCCTCTTTCCCATCGATGACAATGCGTCGTGGGAAAAAAATGCGGCCACGCTGCGTCAATTGCACCGACTGCGTGAACGCATTCGGGCCCTGGAAAAAAGCAACGAGACCAAATCGTCATGACGCTGGACATCAACGAAATCCTGAGACGCATTCCACATCGTTACCCGATCCTGCTCGTCGACCGGGTGCTCGAACTGAAAAAAGGCGAAAGTATCAAGGCGCTGAAGAACGTCAGCGTCAACGAACACTATTTCAGCGGCCACTTTCCAAAGCGGCCGGTGATGCCTGGTGTGCTGATGCTCGAGGCGCTGGCTCAGGCGGCTGCAATCCTCGGCTTCGAGACGCTCGACCTGGAGACCTACGAGAACTCCCTGTTCTACTTTGCAGGCATCGATGGGGCGCGTTTCAAACGCCCTGTGGAGCCAGGCGATCAGTTGCTGCTGGACGTCACGCTGGATCGCATGAAATCGGGCGTCTTTAAATTCAAGGCGCGTGCCACCGTCGACGGAGAACTGGCTGTCGAGGCCGAGTTCCTGTGCACGGTTCGCGACATTGCCTGAGTCGTTCGGAACGATTGGATCGGGCGTCAAGAAGTCAACGCGCATGTCCCTGATTCATCCCACCGCGATCATTGAGCCAGGCGCCGAGTTGGATCTGTCGGTCGTGGTCGGGCCCTACAGCATCGTGCGTTCGCAGGTGCGGGTTGCGGCAGGTACAACGATCGGCGCGCATTGCGTGATCGAGGGCCGTACCACCATCGGCCGTGACAACCGTATCTTCCAGTTCTGCTCGATCGGCGCGGTGCCGCAGGACAAGAAGTACCGCGACGAGCCCACAGAGTTGCACATCGGTGACCGCAACACGATCCGCGAGTTCTGCACCTTCAACATTGGAACCGCGCAAGATGGCGGTGTGACACGCGTCGGCGACGACAACTGGGTGATGGCCTATGTGCACATCGCACACGATTGCCAGGTCGGCAGCCAGACCATCCTGGCCAATAACGCCACATTGGCCGGCCATGTGCACCTGGGCGACTGGGTCATCGTGGGCGGGCTGACCGGCGTGCATCAGTTCGTCAAGGTCGGGCCGCACGCGATGATCGGTTTCGCCAGTGCGGTGTCGCAGGACGTGCCGCCGTTCATGATGGTCGATGGCAACCCGCTCGCAGTGCGAGGCTTCAATGCCGAAGGCCTGCGCCGTCGCGGCTTCGGACCGGAGCGCATTGCGGTAGTCAAGCAGATGCACCGCTTGCTTTACCGCCAAGGCAACACACTGGACCAGGCTCGCGAGGCGATTGCCGAACTGGCAACCGGTGCGCCGGAAGCCGCCGGTGACGTCGCCACGATGATCGGTTTTCTGGCGGCGTCTCAGCGCGGCATCGCCCGCTAGCCATGTCAACCCACGGGCCGCGCCTCGCGATGGTGGCCGGCGAGGCCTCCGGCGATTTGCTGGCCGGGCTGTTGCTCGGCGGCCTGAAGCAACGCTGGCCAGAGCTGTCTGCCTGCGGCATCGGTGGGCCGAAGATGGCGGCGCAGGGATTCGAGGCCTGGTGGCCGAGCGACAAGCTCGCGGTGCGGGGCTATGCGGAGGTGATTCGCCATTACCCCGAGCTGCTGGGCATACGCAACCGACTTGCCGAACGCCTGCTGCAGGATCCGCCTGATGCCTTCATCGGCGTGGATGCGCCCGACTTCAACCTCGACCTAGAGGTCAGGCTGAAGGCAAGTGGCATCCGCACGATCCACTTCATCGGCCCATCGATCTGGGCCTGGCGCGGTGAGCGCATCGACAAGATCAAACGCGCTGTGGATCATGTGCTGTGCATCTTCCCCTTCGAGCCGGCGCTTTACGCACAGCACGGTGTAGCAGCCACCTATGTCGGCCACCCGCTGGCCGACGCGATCCCGATCGAGGTGCCGCGGCAGGCCAGCCGCCACGCCCTGAATCTGAACACCGGCGACACGGTCGTGGCATTGCTGCCTGGCAGTCGTCGCTCGGAGATCCAGTACATCGCTCCAACCATTCTCGAAGCCGCTGCACTGATGAAGCGTCGCCGTCCTGGTCTGCGCTTCGTGCTGCCGGTGGCGCCTGGATTGCGACCGCTCATCGAGCCATTGATTTCCCGGTACGCGCCGGGCGCAGGGGTCGAACTGCTCGACGGCCAGTCCCACTTGGCGCTGGCCGCGTGCGATGTGACGTTGATCGCCAGCGGCACTGCCACACTGGAAGCTGCCTTGTTCAAGCGCCCAATGGTGATCGCCTACAAGATGCACTGGCTCAGCGCGCAGATCATGAAACGCATGAATTACCAACCCTGGGTGGGGCTGCCGAACATCCTGCTACGGGACTTCGCTGTGCCCGAATTCCTGCAATCAGAGGCGACACCCGAGCACTTGGCCGATGCTGCCTTCGCCTGGCTGAACGATCCTGCCGAGTGTGCGGCGCTGGCCACGCGCTTCGAGGCGCTGCACCACACGCTGCGTTGCGACACTGCCCAAACGGCAACCTATGCGATCGAGAACATCCTTGCGCGCTGAGCAACTGGGGCTGCGCTGGGATGCACCTGGCCTGATGGCGGGCGTCGATGAAGCCGGCCGAGGCCCACTGGCCGGCCCCGTGGTCGCGGCGGCGGTCATCCTTGACGATCTGCGACCGATCCGCGGCCTGAACGACTCCAAGAAGCTGACGGCTCGCACCCGCGAGCGCTTGTTCGACGAGATTCGCGCGAAGGCCCTGTGCTGCTGCATTGCCGAAGCCACGGTCGAGGAGATCGACCGTCTGAACATCCTGCAGGCCTCGTTGCTCGCCATGCGCCGCGCAGTCGATGGTCTGCGACTGAGGCCGCATCGGGTGCAAGTCGATGGAAACCGGCTGCCGGTGTTGCCGATGCCTGCCGAGGCGATTGTTCAGGGAGACGCCAAGGTACCGGCGATCGCTGCCGCGTCGATCCTGGCGAAGGTGCATCGAGATCGGCTGTGCGTGGCCCTGCACGAGCGTCATCCTCAGTATGGTTTTGACGGTCACAAGGGCTATCCGACTTCGGCGCACCTCGCAGCCCTGCGCGAGCACGGTGCCTGCGATGTGCATCGCCGGTCGTTCGCTCCGGTTCGTGCCGTGCTGGTAGAGGTGACATGACGACGCCGAGCGTCAAGGCCATCACTTCGCGCGACAACCCGCTGTTGGTCCGATTGCGAAAGCTGGGCCGCGACCCGGTGGCCTATCGCAAGCAGGGCGAGTTGTGGATCGAGGGCGATCATCTGTGCAGAGCGTTTCTGCAGCGCGGCGGCGTGCCGTTGAACGCTGTCGTCAGTGAGCAGGCGTGGGCGTCACCGCTGCGCGATCTGGCGCTTCGTGCAAAGGGCGTATCAGTGCTGCCGGAGATGTTGATGGCGGGCATCAGCACCTTGGAATCGCCCGCACCGATTGGATTTGTGGTCCCCTGGTCTGGCGCGGCCGGCTTGCGGGCCGATGCGCCCACCGTGGTGCTCGATCGTTTGCAGGATGCCGGCAATGTCGGCACCGTGCTGCGCAGTGCCGCAGCCTTCGGCTTCACGCAGGTGGTGGCACTGAAGGGCACGGCGGGTCTTTGGTCGCCTAAAGTGCTGCGCGCTGGCATGGGTGCACATTTCGGCCTGTCGCTGATCGAGGTTGTCGAGGCCAGCGCCTTGGGACTGCTGGCGGTGCCGCTGCTGGCGACCAGTTCGCATGCGTCGCAGGCCATTGATCAGGTGGCGTTGCCCTGGCCTTGTGCCTGGGTGCTGGGTCATGAAGGCGAGGGCGTGTCGGCGCTTGTGCAGTCGCAGTGCAGACAGGCGCTGCGCATCCCGCAGCCTGGCGGCGAAGAGTCGCTCAACGTCGGTGCCGCAGCGGCCGTGTGCCTGTACGAGTCGGCTCGGCAGCGGCTGAGTCGCTGAAGCCGTTTACGGGCAGCAGCCCGATGAGCTGCCTACACTTCGTTCGATGTTGCAAGTGCTGTGGTTCAAGAAGGATTTGCGCTGGGCGGATCACACGCCGCTCGTGCGTGCGGCGCAGGCTGGGCCGCTGCTGCCGATGTGGCTCGACGAACCTGCAGCTTGGGCGCAGCCCGATGCCGCTACCCAGCACCGGGCCTTCGCGCAGGAGTGCCTGAGCGAGCTCGATGCGTGGTTCGGGCAGCACGGAGGCGCTTTGTGGCGATTCCATGGGAACGCGACGGCGACGCTGTCTCACCTCCATGCGCTGCACGGGCCTTTCGTGTTGTGGAGCCACGAGGAAACTGGCAACGACTGGAGCTTCGATCGCGATCGCGCCGTGGCCCGCTGGTGTGCAGAGCATGGTGTGGTTTGGCACGAGCTGCCCAGCAACGGCGTCGTCAGGCGACTGCGTGACCGCGATATGTGTTCACGGCTGTGGACACAGCGGATGGTTCCGTCACCATTGGCGGCGCCCGAGAAGCTGACCCTGGTGGTGCGGGCCGAGACGACTCCCAACGACGCGCCACCGATCCACTGCCGCGACGCCGACAAGCTGCTGCGCCAGCGCGGCGGCCGAAGTCAGGCTCAGGCTTTGCTCGGCAGCTTTCTTGCCTGGCGAGGGCAGCGCTATCGCGCGGAGATGTCGAGTCCATTGAGCGCTGCGGAAGCCTGCTCGCGTCTGTCAGCGCACCTCGCGTGGGGCACGCTGTCGGTGCGCGAATGTGCCCATGCGGTGTGGCGGCGTCGCAGCGAGCTGCTCGCTGCGCCCACTGATCAGCAGCCCGCTGGCGCGCTGGCCTCGCTGCGCAGTTTCGAGAGCCGGTTGCACTGGCACTGCCACTTCATCCAGAAACTGGAAAGTGAGCCGGCGATCGAGTTTCGCAATGTCAACCGTGCCTTCGATGGACTGCGCAATGAAGGTGTGTTCACGGTTGACGAGCAGCAGCGCTTCGACGCCTGGTGCAGCGGGCGCACCGGTTTCCCGTTCGTCGACGCCTGCATGCGCAGCCTTCACGCGACGGGCTGGATCAACTTCCGCATGCGCGCTATGTTGATGAGCTTCGCCAGTTATCAACTGTGGCTGCACTGGCGCGAACCCGCGCTTTTCCTGGCGCGGCAGTTCCTCGACTACGAGCCGGGCATCCACTACCCGCAGGCGCAAATGCAAAGTGGCGTGACGGGCATCAACACCATTCGGATGTACAACCCGCTGAAGCAGAGCCGCGACCAGGATCCAGACGGCGTGTTCATCCGTCGCTGGGTGCCTGAATTGCGAGACGTGTCGGGCGGCGCTGTGCATGAGCCGTGGTTGCTGGGAGGCACGCAACTGTGCCCTGCGGGCTACCCCGAGCCAGTGATCGATCTGCACACAGCCACCCAGTGGGCAAAAGAGCGCATCCATGAACGCAAGTCAGACGCCGCCACGCAGCGCGAGGCGAGGGTGGTCTACGACAAGCATGGCAGCCGTCACCCAGGTCGGGAGGTTACAAAGCGACGTCCAGGCAGGCTGAAAGACGACGCTGCGGACCACGCACAACTCAGCTTGCTCGGCGATCTGAGTGGATCTTGACGTAGCGCAACATCAATTCATGCGCTCAGCTCATGCATCGATCCCTCTGTCAGTGCCTTCAAAGCGCGGTGCAGGCTGTCCGCCTGGCGCGTCAGGGGGCCGGGCGCGGGCTTTTCGCCGCTGACCACCGACTGGATATAAACCGCGGTCGTTGCAGCATCAATGCTGCGAGGTAGCACCGGTAATTCGGTGAGCACGCCCTCCTGCGCCGGCACTGACAGGTCGGCACGCAGCTCCCCTCGCAGGAATACATCGAGCCGCGGCGAACGGCGTGGATCAGCGACAGGTTCGCCTTCGGTGCCGCGCAGCAGCATTGCGCTGGCACCAGAGCGATGCAGAAAGGCGCTCAGCGCGGTGCCGTACTCCGGGTGCGTATGGTTGACGACCCGCAAGGCCCTCGCGCCAAGGGTCGGGTCGAGCAATTTGGCGACGGTGTGGCCCGGGTTGCGCAGCCCGACAACCCACCGCACATCCAGCAGTCGCGCCAACGGCGGGCACAGCGTGTCGGTCGCGATGAACACCGGTTCGCGTCGAGCCCAGCCATGGAGCACATCCTCGGCATTGCGCGCCATCGGCAGGCCCAGGTCGTGGAATACCGATGCCGTCGTAACGCGACCAGGGTCGTGGGTCGGTCCGTGCACCAGCACCGGGGTTCCGTCCTGCGCGACCAGCAGGGCCAGCAGCGCCGTCAGGTTGGGTAACTTGCGGGCGCCGTTGTACGAAGGCAGTATGAGAGCCGGAGCTTGCGGACTGAGGGGAAGGCAACGCTTGTGCACCGCGCGCAGAAAGCCGAGCAGCTCGTCTGTCGATTCGCCCTTGATGCGCATCGCCATCGCGAAGGCCCCGACCTCGAGATCGCTCACTCGCCCGTCGAGGACCTGGCCCATCAGGTCCTCGGCCTGTTCGCTGCTCAACGACCTGGCGCCCTCCTTGCCGCGGCCGA
This sequence comes from Burkholderiales bacterium, assembly GCA_947462175.1. Classification (GTDB taxonomy): domain Bacteria; phylum Pseudomonadota; class Gammaproteobacteria; order Burkholderiales; family Burkholderiaceae_C; genus PBB1. The sequence goes on from CANHOE010000081.1 coordinate 7,198, forward strand.
TTTCCTTGATGTACGGGGCGATGCTCATGGCCTGATGGTGGCAGTGTTCGGCCGTGTTGGTTGTGAGGGATTCGAAGGTTGACCTGTTCTGTTCTGCGGCCACCCAGACTTGCAAGGCAATTTCCAGGCCCAGGCAGCGCAGCCTAAACAGGCAGACACATCGAAGTAAACGGGTCGTTTGGGTGAACTTCGATGCGGAGATGCCGCGTTCTCTCGTATTGCAGTGCTGTGTGGAAGCTCTCAAAATGCGAAAGCCCAGCCAGCGACACTACTGGCTGTCATCGTCACATCCTCATCGCCTGGACACGGAGAACCTTCCCAGATGAACGCCCTCAAATTCACCGTCGCCAGTGCCCTGCTGGTCGTCGGCAGTAGCCATGCGGCCGGCACCTTGTCCGTGACGCGCGAAGTCACGATCGACAGCACGCCGGCCACCGTCTGGAAGCTGGTCGGCAACTTCAATGCGCTCGACGTCTGGCACCCCGCCGTCAGCAAGAGCGAACTCAATGGTTCAGGCACCAAAGTGGGCACCCGCCGGGCGCTGACCCTTGCCGACGGCAAGCAGATGCTCGTTGAGCAGCTGACCGCCTACGATGCTGCAAAGACCAGTTACAGCTACACCATCGTCAGCGGCCCGCTGCCCGTGGTGAACTTCAAGTCCACGATTTCCTTGAGCGCCACGCCGGATGGCAAGACGTTGCTTAAATGGACATCGAACTTCGAGGCCCCCGCCGGCGCGGAAGACGCCAATGCCGCGCGCGCGGTCGAAGCCATTTACGACGGTGGACTGGCCAAGCTGGTCAACAACTTTGCCAGGCAATAGCCACCCGTCCGCACGACATCGTCCTCACTTTCCTCTCTCCGGAAACATCCCCATGAACAAGTTCGTTCTCAACTTCGCCACCACCGGCCTGCTGTTGGCGGCCGGCAGTTGCCATGCCGCTGGTGCACTTTCGTTTTCCAGTGAAGAAACCGTCGACAGCTCGCCATCCACCGTCTGGAAGTACGTTGGAGATTTCAATGGCTTCGACTTGTGGCATCCGCAGGTGCGTAGCAGCACGGTGAATGGCGCCAGCAACAAGGTCGGTGCGGTGCGCACGCTGAAGCTCTCCGACGGATCCGAACTGGTCGAGAAGTTGCTGAAGTACAACGCTGCAGGAACCAGCTACACCTACACCTCGTTGAAGAGCCCTTTTCCGATCAAGAACTACGTCGCCACCATTTCGGTGAGCCCGACTGCAGAAGGCAAGACCCTGATGAAGTGGAGTGCGACCTTCGATGCGGTCAACATCGACGAGGACATCGCCACCGAGATGGTCGCGATTGCCCTGAATGGTGGCTTGGGCAAGGTGGTTACGAACTTTCAGAAGCCGGGCGCGCCGGAGTCTGATGCGGCGTCGGCCGCTGCACCTGCGCCCTGAACCGGCTGCCGCAACCGGGGCAGACCTTGACGGGCTCGGCCGATTGATCGAGGGTCAAGTCGGTCGAGTTCTGTCCCCCTTTGAGCAGGGGATATAGGCTGTCTCGGGGCAGGGAATCCCGTTGTTCCGCGTGATCGAAGTCGCCCCTTGGGATAGGCTCGGCTGTCGATGAGTACAACGTCACAGCCGTGCATCAGTGCGTTCGGCCCCTCCCAATCGACGCTGATGAAAGGGTCCTGATGAACCAGCCTGCGCAGGCGCTGTGCGTCGATCAGATCACTGCCGTGCCGACCTCGTTGCGCCAAGCCGCCTCTCTGCTTGGGCTTGATCCTGCCGGATGGGCTGACGTGCTGTCTTCCGGTTTGAGCGAACTGGCCGCAGGGTTTGCCATCAAGGAGATGACGACAGGCTGCTATGCCTATGTGTCACCCGGAATGGCGGCACTGTTTGGCCAAGCGCCTGAGGGATTGCTCGGGCGCACCGATGCGGATGTGTTTGGCGCCGATGTTGCCGCATCGCTGCGCGCAGCCGATGTCACCACGGTCAGCCTGGCGATGCCCCACAGCAGCGATCACCGCATGGAACTCGATCACGAGCGCCATGACTTCCATGTGATGCGAATGTTGCTCTCCGGCGGTGATGAAGCTCCGGGTGCCAGCAAACGCTATTTGTGCGCCATCTGGTTGGACGTGAGCGCGCAGCGTCGGCGCGAAGCCCAACTCGCTCTGGCGCTGCAACAGCTCGAGCAACAGCAATTGGCAACGGAAGCCCTGCGTCGAGAAACGCAAGACGCCGCACTCAGAGATACAGAGACCGGACTTTTCCCGAACGCGCACTTCGACGACCAGTTGCGGCGCGAGGTGGATCTGTCGCTGCGCGAACATCGCGAGTTCTCGATGGTTTCGATTTCGATCGATCCACCGACTGGCGTCGCCAGTGCGCTGGGCACTCCAGCTCGCCAGCGGGTGATCGAGTCACTCGGGCGGCTGCTGCGCGGTAATACCCGAGCGATGGATGCGTCCTGCCGCGTCTCCGGCGATCGTTTCGCCGTGTTGCTGTCAGGCGTCGGCTTGGCAACGGCGCATTCGCGCATGGAAGGCTTGC
>CANHOE010000082.1 GCA_947462175.1 Burkholderiales bacterium
GCTCCCCGGTGTCAAACGGTCGACGAGCGTCGGAAGACGGCGTGGCCGTCTCGTAGGTGAGGCTGCCCGCCACTTGGCGGTCATACGGTCCCACCGTGCCACCGAAGTAAAACGTGACCCTCTCGGCTCGTGACGCTGTTGGAGCGGCCAAGTTTCCGCACACGACAAGGACAAGGCTGAGAGCTGGGCCGAACTGGCGCATGTCGGATCTCCGGGCAAGCGCCCCGCAACCAGCGGTGAGTACGCCCGTCATGGTCTCACCGGGAGGCTGTGCTTTGACGTCGCGTCACAAACAGTTACGTCAGCGAAACGGCCCAGCCATCGATCTCCTTTGCGTCTAGCGCAGAGGCGTCAGCATCTTCAGCACGGCCGTCCGATGCTGGTGTATTCGATGCCCAGCGTACGCATGAATGCGGGTTCGTACAGGTTCCGCCCGTCGATCACCACCGGCTGCTTGAGCAGGGCCTTGATGGCATCGAAGTCCGGGCTCTTGAACTCTTTCCATTCGGTGATGATCACCAAGGCGTCAGAACCTTCGAGTGCCTTGGTCTGGTTGTCAACGAAGGTCAGGCCCTTGGTGCCTTCCAGCACCCGTTTGGCTTCGGTGATTGCCACCGGGTCGTAGGCCTTGATGGTGGCGCCGCGTTTGGCCAGCTCGGCGATCACCACGCGGCTGGGCGCGTCGCGCATGTCGTCGGTGTTGGGCTTGAACGAGAGGCCCCAGACGGCGAACTGGCGGCCGCTCAGGTCGTTGCCGAAGCGCTTGACGACCTTGTCGACCAGCACATGCTTTTGCTTGTCGTTGGCTGCTTCCACAGCGGTCAGCACCTGCAGCGTGACGCCGTTGTCCTTGGCCGTCTTCACCAGTGCCTTCACGTCTTTCGGGAAGCACGATCCGCCATAGCCGGCGCCGGCATACAGAAAGTGCGTACCGATGCGCGGGTCGCTCCCAATGCCTTTGCGCACCAGTTCGATGTCGGCGCCCACCGTCTCGGCCAGCAGGGCCAGCTCGTTCATGAAGCTGATGCGGGTGGCCAGCATCGCGTTGGCGGCGTACTTGGTGAACTCTGCGCTCTTGATGTCCATCACCAGCAGCTTGTCGTGGTTGCGCATGAAGGGCGAGTAGATCGAGCGCATCAGCAAGATCGCGCGCTCGTCGTCGGCACCGACCACGATGCGATCGGGCCGCATGAAGTCGTCGACCGCTGCGCCTTCTTTCAGAAATTCGGGGTTCGAGACGATGGAGAAATCAACATTCACGCCCCGCTTGGCCAGCTCTTCAGCGACTGCGGCACGAACCTTCTCGCCGGTGCCCACTGGCACCGTGCTCTTGTCGACGATGACCTTGTAGTCGGTCATGTGGCGGCCCACATTGCGGGCCGCGGCCACCACGTACTGCAGGTCGGCTGAGCCGTCTTCGTCGGGCGGGGTGCCTACGCCGATGAACTGCAGGGTGCCGTGGTTGACGGCGGCGACCACGTCGGTGGTGAACTGCAGGCGGCCGGCGGTGCGGTTGCGCTTGACGACGTCCAGCAGCCCTGGTTCATGAATCGGGATGCCGCCGTCTTCAAGGATCTTGATCTTGGCCGCATCCACGTCGAGACACATCACGTGGTTGCCCATTTCCGCCAGGCAGGCGCCGGTGACGAGGCCGACATAGCCGGTACCGATGATCGTGATTTTCATGTTGTGGTTTTGTCGAATGGAGTGAAGCTGGGCGCTCAGCTGATGCGTCCGTAGGTGTCTTCGAAGCGCACGATGTCGTCTTCACCGAGGTAGCTGCCCGACTGCACTTCAATGATCTCCAGCGGCACCTTTCCGGGGTTGGCCAGGCGGTGCACCTGGCCGAGCGGGATGTAGGTGCTCTGGTTTTCGGTGAGCAGCAGCACCTGGTCGCCGTTGGTCACTTCGGCGGTGCCGCGCACCACGATCCAGTGCTCGGCGCGGTGGTGGTGCTTCTGCAGGCTCAGGGTGGCGCCGGGCTTGACCATGATGCGCTTGACCTGGAAGCGCCCGCCGGAGTCGATGCTGTCGTACCAGCCCCAGGGGCGGTGGACCTTGCGGTGCAGCGTGTGCTCGGTTCGGCCGTCACGTTGCAACTGGCCGACGATCTGCTTCACCTCCTGGCTGCGGCTGCGGTGGGTGACCAGCACGGCGTCGGGCGTCTCGACGACCACCACGTCATCGAGGCCGATCACGCCGACCAGCCGGCTCGTGGCATGCACCAGCGTGTTGCGGCTGTCGCGCAGCATTGCGTCGCCGTGGCTGGCATTGCCCGCCTGGTCTTTCGCGCTGACTTCCCACACCGCATCCCAGGCGCCGAGGTCGGACCAGCCCGCATCCATCGGCACCATGCGGATGTCGAACTCGGGCGACGCGGGGCAGCGCTCCATCACCGCGTAGTCGACCGACTCGCTGGGAATGGCCTCGAATGCTGCGCGGTCAGGCCGGATGAAAGGGGCGTCGGTGGTGCGGCCGTCCCAGGCGGTCTGGGTGGCATCGGCAATATCCGGCCGGAACTGGCGCAGAGCCTTCAGCCAGACCGAAGCGCGCACGACGAAGATGCCGCTGTTCCAGAAGTAGCGGCCGTCTGCCAAATAGCCCTTGGCCGTTGGCAGGTCGGGCTTTTCCACGAACTCGGCCAGCCGCTGCGCAGCGTTCACGTCTTCGCGCGCGGCAGCGGTACAACGCAGATAGCCGAAGCCGGTTTCCGGTCCGGTGGGGGCAATGCCCAGTGTGACGATGGTCCCGCCTGCCGCTGCGCGCACCGCAGCTTGCAGCGCGCGCGTGAAGCCGGCCTCATCGACATATGCGTGGTCGGCAGCGGTCACCACCAGCACCGGGTCGCCGCCATTGGCGCTGGCTTGCAGCGCGGCCAGCGTCATGGCCGGTGCAGTGTTGCGCCCCATGGGCTCCAGCAGCACAGTGGCCGGTGGCAGCTTCAGTTCGCGCAGTTGGTCGAGCACGAGAAAGCGGTGTTCTTCGTTGCCGACGATCAATGGCGCCGCCACGTTGATGTCGTCGGCTGCCAGCGTTGTCAGCCGTTGCGCGGCCTGCTGGAACAGGCTCTGGTTGCCTTGCAGAACCAGAAACTGCTTCGGGTGCTGGGCACGAGACAGCGGCCACAGCCGCGCGCCGCCGCCGCCGGCCATGATGACGGGATGAACCAGGATGGAAGTCATGGGTCTGTTCTGTTCGTTGGGTGCTCAACCGATCGAGCGGGATTGAAATGCCTATGTTGCAACGCGTACATGTCAATCGTTGTAGCCGTTCGGGTTCGACTGCTGCCAGCGCCAGCTGTCGGCGCACATCGCGTCGATACCGCGGGTGGCCTGCCACCCTAATAACTGCCGCGCCCGACTGGCGTCCGCATAGCAGGCGGCCACGTCGCCCGGGCGTCGAGCGACGATGTCGTAGGGGATGGCCCGCCCGCTGGCCTTCTCGAAGGCTCGCACGAGTTCCAGCACGCTGTAACCTCGGCCGGTGCCCAGGTTGGCGGTGAACGAGCTGCCCGAGGAGTCCATCAGGTGGCGCAAGGCCGCGACATGACCATCGGCCAGATCGCTGACGTGGATGTAGTCGCGCACACCTGTGCCGTCGGGGGTGTCGTAGTCGTTGCCGAACACCTGCAGGCGCTCGCGCTTGCCCACGGCGACCTGTGTGATGTAGGGCATCAGGTTGTTAGGTATGCCCCGCGGGTCTTCGCCAATCAGGCCGCTGTCGTGTGCACCTACCGGGTTGAAATAGCGCAGCAGCGCGATGCGCCAGGACGAGTCAGCCCGGGTGACATCGGTGAGGATGTTTTCGCCGATGAGCTTGGTGGCGCCGTAGGGGCTGGTGGTGGCCAGCACGGCACTTTCCGGAATCGGCAACTGCTCGGGCGCGCCGTAGACGGTGGCACTGGAGCTGAACACAAAAGTCTTGCAGCCGCTGATGTTCATCGCCTCGACCACACTGATCAGCCCGCCAATGTTGTTGCGGTAGTAGGCCAGCGGCTTGGCGCTGCTTTCACCGACCGCCTTGAAAGCGGCGAAGTGGACCACTGCGTTGATCGCATGGCGCTTGAACAGCGACACCATCGCTGCGCTGTCGCAGACATCGGCCGGCTCAAACGAAGGAGCCCGACCGCCCAGACGTTGCAGCCGGTTCAGCACTTCGGGCGAGCTGTTGGAAAAGTCGTCGACGCCAATGACGTTGAACCCCGCCGCCCAAAGCGCCAGCCAGGTGTGAGAGGCGATGTAGCCGGTAGCGCCGGTCAGCAGGACAGTGCCGCTCATTGCAGCGACACCTGTGCGGAGCAGGACACTGCACTGCTTCTGTAATCAAAGGAGACGCTGCTCGATGCGCTTCGGGTTTCGCGTTGGAAACTGCAGCCGAGAGTCCCGTGGCGCAGCACGGCGTAACTGAAGCCCAGTGATCCAGATCGAACGGTGTCATTGCCTTTGAGCGACCCGAAGGCCAGCGAGCGGCGGACCAAACGGACCCCAGCGTTGAGCTGGATCTTCGAGGTCAGGCTGTACGCAGAATTGAGCGCGAGGCTGTTCGTGAATTGACTGTTGTCTCCCGGGCCACCAGCTTGCTGAGCGTCGGCATTGATGAAGCTGCTCTCTGCGCCGGTATCGCGAATGAAGGAGGTGGTGAACCTCAGTTTGCCGGTGGGCTGATAACTCCAGTTCAATTGACCGGTGGTGCCAGTGAAGTCGAGTTCGGACACCGCAGAACGCGCCTTGCGCTTACCGAAGCTGAGACGGCCGTTGAGTGTGCTCAGACCTGTCGGGACCCACGTGCCCGTGAGGTCAATGTCGTAGCGGTCGAAGTTCCGACTCCGTTGGTAGCGACCCTGCGTGTATCGCAATGCGGTACCCAGGGTCAGTGAGGCCCGTGGCCTGTAGGTCAGCCCCGCGCTTACCGTGTCTTGATTCAGCTCGTTGATCCGATATGCCGGGTCGGAATAGCTCTGCTTTCGATGGATGTACGACGTGTCGAGGGACAGCAACGATGCTGCTCCGTACCGCGCACGGACAATCGTTTCGTCGCGGCGCTCCAGGTTCTTGGCAGTGGACTGAATCGTGCTGTAGCCGCCAAAGTTGTAAAGGCTCTGCTTGCTCGAAAAACTCACCGTACCCGACAGGCTGTACACCGTTTGCCAGTCAATGCCACCGAGAAAGCTGTAGTTGGTGTAGTTGAGTTGCTTCAGGTCGACGAAGCGCGCTTCGCTCAGCGTGCCGTTGGCATAAAGGCGTTGGCGGCCGATCGGTTGATCGATGCCGCCCACCACACCCAGGCTGTAGTTGGTGTCGCCTGTCGCCTTGGGCAGGCGAAACACGTTCGAGTCGTAGCCCACCGAGGTGCTGGCGCCGATGTAGTACGGGTTCGGATCGGCCTGCGCCGATCCTGCCCACGACAAGGCCAGGGCCGCAGCCAGGGTGGGCAGTGTGGAAATCAGCGAACTGCGTTTGTGTTGGTGCGGCATGGTGAGCGTCCGGCAGGAAACAGAGCAGCAGGCTGGCATCAATAAGCCTTGGTGTTGAAGAATGCCACGCGAACGGTGCGGATGATGATTTGCAAGTCAAGTGCCAGCGACCAGTTGCGCAGGTACTCCAAGTCGTACTCCACCCGTGCTTGCATCTTTTCAATGGTTTCGGTCTCGCCGCGGTGGCCGTTGACTTGCGCCCAGCCGGTGATGCCCGGCTTGACCTTGTGCCTGACCATGTAGGCCTTGATCAACTGACGGTACTCCTCGTTGTGCGCCACCGCATGCGGGCGCGGCCCGACGATGCTCATGCGGCCTTGCAGCACGTTGACGAATTGCGGCAGCTCATCCAGCGAGGTGCGACGGATAAAGGCGCCGAACGGTGTCAGGCGGGGGTCGTTGGGCTTGGCTTGCAGGACGACTGGCCCGTTGTCCATCGTGGTCATTGAGCGGAATTTGTAGACGATGATCTCGTTGCCGTCCAGCCCGTTGCGCCGCTGCTTGAAGACGATGGGGCCGGGCGAACTGAGCTTGACGCCGATCGCCAGCGCCAGCAGCACTGGTGAAATCAAGATCAGGATGATCGAGGCCAGCACCAAATCGCTGACGCGTTTGGCCAACTCATTGATGCCGGTAAATGGCGTCTCGCAGATGCCCACCACCGGCACGCCGTTCATGTCCTGCAATCGACCCTGGATGATGCCGATGCCGAACACGTCAGGCACGAAGAACAGTGAGGCGGTGGTGCCTTGCAACTGGTCGAGCAGTTCGATGATCCGTGGTTGCGAACCCAAGGGCAGGGTGATGAACACCTCATGCACACCGTGCGCTCGTACGAAGGAGGCGACATCCTTCAGGCCGCCCAGGCAGTTGCTCGCCGCGCTTTCGTGCAGGCGCTCGTCCACGCGGTCGTCGAAATAGCCCAGGAAAGCGACGTTGCGCTCTTCGAGGCCCGACAGCGCACGCGCCACCTTCACGCCCAGCCCGCCACCACCGACGACGATGGCGCTGCGGCGGCTGCCCGGCCGGGAGGCCTGCAACTGCAGCACCTTCCTGCCGACCCATGTTGCCGCGCATTGGAGCAGTGGTGTGACGACGGCCCAGAAGAGCAGCGTTTCTTCTGCGAAGAAATGGAGGCTGCGGGTGGCGTAGGCACACAGCAGCAGGATGATCAGCAGCAACAGCCAGGAGATGACGATATCCACGCTGGCAGCCAGGAGGCCGTCACGAAATCGGTTGCGGCCGGGAAACGTGAGTGCGAATACGAGCAGGCAGACCGTGAGCTGCGGCCCGGCGATCGGCTCGTCCATCCAGAGATTGGCGAGGACGAACACCAGAACAGTGATGGTCGGTTCGAGAAAGGCGGCCACCAACGACGTGACCGATTGCGGCGCGCTGTAGAAAGTTCGTTTGTAGCTGCGATCTTCGTACATCGGTCGGGTGAGAAATGAACGGGCCATGCCGGGCGTCGATCATCGGCGCTTACCGGACTGAAGGGTTGATCAGCAACAAGCCACATGGCGCGAGTGGCGGCGTCGAATCGGCGCCCGACGTCCTCCGAACCATTGTGTCTTACGCGGATGCCGGTTAGAACGCCGTGTCAGGGTGGTTCCTGCAAGACGGGTGCCTACAATCTCACGATGATGTTGGCGTTTGTGCAGTCTTTGGGTGCCACGGTGATGCCTCGCGTGGTCCTGTTGGCGAACCATGTTTTGGCCGCGGAGCCGATGGCAGCGCAACGGTTGCGACCGCACGCAGGAAAGTGCATCCAATTGCAACTGCGCGATATCCCGTCGCTGCTGTCGTGGCTGCCTTCAAGCCTGACCATGGCGGTGACCGCTGCGGGCTTGCTCGAATGGCAACCTGCGGCGACAGAGCGTGCCGACCTGGTCGCGACCCTCGATGCCTCGAATCCCGCGCAGACGGTGGCTGATGCCGTCGCCGGCCGACGGCCACGGGTCGAGGTCGCCGGTGACGCCGCCTTTGCTGCTGACGTGAGCTGGCTCGCCGAACACCTGCGCTGGGACTTGCAGGATGACCTTGCGCGCCTCGTTGGCGATGGCCCGGCGATCCAGCTGGTGCGCATCGCCAAGGCGGTGGCTGCCGGGCTCCGCGATGCGATGAGGTCTGTGGCGCAATCGGCCTCCGATCGCTCGCGTCCGTCAGCGCCGATACCTGCGGAGTCGCCCACGCGATGAGGCACGTCACCCGGCTGCTGTTCATCGTTTTCACGATCTACCGCTACGGCCTCGATGAGCTGGCCCTGTCGAATTTTCGACAGCCCTGGGTGCGTGTGCTGGTGCGCGTCATCACTGCCAGCCGGCGCCTTGACGCCCCGCGTGGCGTGCGGCTGCGCATGGCACTGGAGAAGCTGGGTCCGATCTTCGTGAAGTTCGGGCAGGTGCTGTCGACGCGCCGCGACCTGATCCCGCCCGACCTCGCCGATGAACTCGCGCAGTTGCAGGACAACGTGCCGCCGTTTTCTGCGGCGCTGGCCCGGCAGCTGATCGAGAAAGCCTACGGTCGCAGCGTCGAGGAAGTTTTCGCCAGCTTCGAGAGCGAGCCGGTGGCGAGCGCCTCGATTGCTCAGGTGCATTTCGCGACCCTGAAGGATGGGCGCGATGTGGCGGTGAAAGTTTTGCGACCGAACATGCTGTCGGTGATCGACGACGACCTGTCGCTCATGCGCACGATCGCGGTCTGGGTCGAGCGGCTGTCGGCCGATGGCAAGCGACTCAAGCCACGTGAGGTGGTGGCCGAGTTCGACAACCACCTGCACGACGAGCTCGATCTGGTGCGCGAAGCGGCCAATGCGGCGCAGCTGCGCCGCAACATGCAGGGCCTTAATCTGGTGCTGGTGCCGGAGATGCACTGGGAGCTGTGCACGCAGACAGTGCTGGTGATGGAGCGCATGGACGGCGTGCCGATCAGCCAGATCCAGCGGCTTCAGGACGCCGGTGTCGACATCCCGAAGCTGGCACGCGACGGCGTGACGATCTTCTTCACCCAGGTGTTCCGCGACGGCTTCTTCCACGCCGACATGCACCCGGGAAACATCCAGGTCAGCCTGGCGCCAGCCACTTTCGGGCGCTACATCGCGCTCGATTTCGGCATCGTCGGCACGTTGACCGAGTTCGACAAGGAATACCTGGCGCAGAACTTCATTGCCTTCTTTCGCCGTGACTACAAGCGCGTCGCTGAACTGCACATCGAGTCTGGCTGGGTGCCGGCGAACACACGCGTGAACGAGCTTGAGGGCGCGATCCGTGCGGTGTGTGAGCCGCACTTCGACCGCCCGCTCAAGGACATTTCGCTCGGCCAGGTGCTGCTGCGGTTGTTCCAGACCTCGCGCCGCTTCAACGTCGAGATCCAGCCACAGCTGGTGCTGTTGCAGAAGACGCTGCTCAACATCGAAGGCCTGGGCCGCCAGCTCGACCCGGAGCTCGACCTGTGGAGCACCGCCAAGCCCTTTCTCGAGCGCTGGATGAACGACCAGGTCGGCTGGCGTGGCCTGGTCGCCCGGTTGAAGAACGAGGCGCCGCGCTATGTGCAGTTGCTTCCCGAGTTGCCGCGCCTGGTACACCAGGCGTTGCAGCCGAAGCCGGCGACCGAGCAGAAGATGCTGGAGGCCCTGCTGGTCGAGCAGCGACGCACCAACCGACTGCTGCAGGCGATCGTCTACGCCGGGCTTGGCTTCCTGATCGGGGTGGTTGTCGTGCAATGGCTGCTGCACCTCGGATATCGCTGAGTCCAGCGACGTATAATTCAAGGTTTTTCTTTTCTAATCAAAGGCTTAGCCATGCCCATCTATGCCTACCGATGCGCAGCCTGCGGCCACGCGAAAGATGTGCTCCAGAAGGTTTCCGATCCGCTGCTGACGGTTTGTCCGGCCTGTGGGGCCGAGAGTTTCCAGAAGCAGGTCACCGCGGCAGGCTTTCAGCTGAAGGGCTCAGGCTGGTACGTCACTGATTTCCGCGACGGTGCCAAGTCGGCCCCGACGGCGGACAAGGCGTCTGGAGACGCAAAGCCGTCTGGGGACGCCAAGCCGTCAGGAGACGCAAAGCCGGCGGGTGGCGCTCTTGCGGGCCATGCGCCTGCGTCTGACTCGAAGGGCACGGCAGGCAAGGCGGAGAGCGCAAGTTCGCC
>CANHOE010000083.1 GCA_947462175.1 Burkholderiales bacterium
CGCGGACCAGTTGCTCCCTCTGGAGCTGATCGTCGAAATCGGCTTCAAGTGCGCGATGGCGCTCGGCTATGTGTACCGGCAAGGCCTGATCCACCGCGACGTCAAACCGGCCAACGTGCTGGCGGTGCTGAGTCAAGGCACGATCACCGACGTGAAGATCTCGGACTTCGGCAGCGCGCTGAACCTGGAATCCGATGTCACCCAGGTCTACCGCGTGGGTTCGCTCGCCTACATGTCGCCCGAGCAGCTCGACGGCAGCGCACTCGACAGTCGCGCCGACATGTACTCGCTGGGCGCGGTGCTCTACCACCTGATTGCGGGTCGCCCACCGTTCGACGCGCAGATCCAATCGGCCATGATGCATCAGATCTACCATGCCACCCCGGCCCCGCTGATCGGTCTGCGCGAGGGCGTCGGCACTGCCGTGGATGAAGTGATCCAGCGCGCGTTGGCGAAGGACCCGAAAGATCGCTACACCGACTGGGACCACTTTGCACAGGCGCTGTCGGGACTGATCGCCAACCAGCAGGTACCGCGCGGGCAGTTGCAGGGCGTGCTGGACTCAGAACGCTTCAACCTGCTGCGCAACCTGGAGTTCTTCACCAGCTTCGGCGACGTCGAGCTCTGGGAAGTGGTGCACCGCGCCAAGTGGCAACGGTTTCCGTTTGGACACTCGCTCTATCGCCGAGGCGAAGAGGGACGCAACTTCCACATCATTGCCCAGGGCGAGGTGGAGGTCTACCGAGCAGGCGACAAGGTGGCGACACTCGGCAACGGCACCTCGGTGGGCGAGATGGCATACCTGGCGCCGAGCGCCGAACTGCGCCGGCACAGCACCGACGTGGTGGTGAGTCAGCCCGCGACCACGATCTCGTTTTCGCCCGACACGCTGGCGCAACTCGGACCCGCCTGCCGTCATTTGTTCGACGAGGCCTTCATCCGCGTGCTGGTGCGGCGCCTGCATGCCGCGCATGAAGCCCTGGCGCATCCTCGCCGAATCCTTTGAACACGAATTGACCCTGCGCGCGTGTCCACCATCGCGCGTCGGCGGGCGTTGAACCCTAGCTGGCTGTGCCGATTGCGTGCATCCACCACAGCCGGCACCCACGTTCACCATCCTCCGGAGAAATCCTCATGAAGAAGTTCACCACCGCGCTGGCCCTGGTCGCCGTCATGTTCGCCGCGCCCGCTTTCGCGACTTCGCACAGGGAGGCACCGGAAGTCACGCCTGCGGGTGGCTGCGAAGCCGCCGCCGCTGAGAAGAAGCTGGCCGGTGCTGCCAAGACCAGCTTCCTGAAGAAATGCAACAGGAATGCACCGAAATCAGAGTGCGACACCAAGGCGGCTGAGAAGAAGCTGGCCGGCGCCGCCAAGACCAGCTTTCTGAAGAAGTGCAACGCCGACAGCGCGGCCATGGCCGCTTCGGGCGCAGCATCGGCCGGCAAGTAAGGCGCTAGGCGTCCAGCCCGCTGCGCTGCGGCGGGCTGTCCCAATACCGGGACTCACCGTAGGTGCGCTTGAGGAATTCAATCCACAGGCGCACGCGCAGTGGCAGGTGCTTGCGCTGCGCAAACACGGCGTAGATGCCGTTCGGCGGCGCGGCATGGTCGTCCAGAACGCTGACCAGGCGACCGCTGGCCACGTCCTGCCCCACCTCCCACACCGATCGCCAGGCGATGCCCAGCCCGGCCAGGCACCAGTCACGCAGCACCTGGCCGTCGCTGCAGTCGAAGCGCCCGCCCGGGCGCAGATGCTGGGTCTGGCCGTCGAGCGTGAAGGCCCAGCCGCGCGGCTGGCTGGCGTCGCTGCTGAGCGTCAGGCATTCATGGCGCAGCAGATCGTCCGGGTGCAGCGGCACGCCCGCACGCGCCAGGTAGTTGGGCGAGGCGACGCACAAACGTCGGTTGTCGGCCAGGCGCACGCTGACCAGGCGGCTGTCCGGCAGATCACCCACACGCACGGCGCAGTCCACCCCTTCGTTGACGATGTCGACGATGCGATCGCTCAGGTTCAGCGACACGTTCACTTCCGGATGCAGCGCCACGAACGCCGGGACCAGGGTCGCGACATGGCGCCGCCCGAAACCTGCCGGCGCAGTGACGCGGAGGAAGCCGCCGGCCTTGACGCCACCGGCACTGACGCTGGCTTCGGCGTCGTTGAGCTCCGCCAGCACCCGCTGACAGTCTTCGAGAAAGGCACTGCCTTCATGGGTCAGAGTGATGCGCCGCGTGGTGCGCACCATCAGCTTGACGCCCAGACGCGCTTCCAGCGCATCGAGACGCCGTCCGATCACTGCCGGCGCGGTGCCTTCAGCCGCCGCCGCCGCAGTCAAGGTACCTCGCAACGCAACCTGCACAAACGATTCGATCTGCTTGAGTTTGTCCATATCGAAACCATTCCACTCACTCCATTACATACTGATTAGTCAAGAATGGTTTGCTTAGATGAGCCTCAATGGACGGATAAGTTTGAAATACAGTGTTTACCCGAGCACCAAGTGCTCATCCTTCCATCCGCCCAGCAGGCCGAGCTCCACGCTCCGCTCCAACCCGAAAGTACGACGACATGACCGCACGCACCACTGTCCATGGCCTGGAGGTCGCCACTGTCCTGTACCGCTTCATTGAAGACCAGGTGCTGCCGGGGACTGGCGTCGATGCGGCCACGTTCTGGAAGGGCGTCGATGCCATCGTCAGCGATCTCGCACCGAAGAATGCGGCCTTGCTGGCCGAGCGTGATCGCCTGCAAACCGAGCTGGACGCGTGGCACCGCGCCAACCCCGGCCCGATCACCAAGCCCAAGGCTTACCGCAAATTCCTGCAAGGCATCGGGTACCTCGTGCCCGTGCCCGGCCAGGTGAAGGTGCGCACGAAGAACGTGGACAGTGAACTGGCGCAGCAGGCCGGCCCGCAGCTGGTGGTGCCGATCACCAATGCCCGTTACGCGCTGAACGCAGCGAACGCGCGCTGGGGCTCGCTGTACGACGCGCTGTACGGTACCGATGCGATTGCCGAGACCGAGGGGGCCGAAAAGGGCGCTGGTTACAACCCCGTTCGCGGCGCCAAGGTCATCGCCTACGCGCGTCACGTGCTCGACCGCACTGTGCCGCTGAAGAATGGCTCGCACGTCGATTCGGTCGCCTACGCCGTCGTCGACGGTGAGCTCCGCGTGACGCTCAAGAACGGCCACAAAGTGGCCCTGGCCCAGCCCAAGCAGTTCGTCGGCCACCAGGGCGACGCGGCGGCGCCCTCGTCGGTGCTGTTCCGGCATCACGGCCTGCATCTCGACCTGCGCATCGACCGCAGCACCGTCACCGGTGCCAGCGACGCCGCTGGCGTGTCTGATCTGGTTCTTGAATCGGCGCTGTCGACCATCCTCGACCTCGAGGATTCGGTCGCCGTCGTCGACGCCGACGACAAGGTGCAGGCTTACGGCAACTGGCTCGGCGTGCTCAAGGGAACCCTGACAGAAGCCGTGAGCAAAGGTGGCAAGACCTTCACCCGCAGCCTGAATGCCGACCGCGCCTACACCGGCCCGAAGGGTGAGGTCGTCACGCTGCACGGCCGCTCACTGATGTTCGTGCGCAATGTCGGCCACCTGATGACGAACCCGGCCGTGCTGTGGGCGAACGGAACGGAAATTCCCGAAGGCATCCTCGATGCCGTGGTCACCACCACGATCGCATTGCACGACCTGAAGCGCGCTCATCCGACGATCCGCAACTCGCGCACCGGCTCGGTCTACATCGTGAAGCCGAAGATGCACGGGCCGGCCGAGGTGGCCTTCGCGAGCGAGTTGTTCGGCCGCGTCGAGCAGCTGCTCGGATTGCCGAAGGCGACGGTCAAGCTCGGCATCATGGACGAGGAACGCCGCACCAGCGTCAACCTCAAGGCCTGCATCGCCGCTGCGGCCGATCGCGTGGCCTTCATCAACACCGGCTTCCTCGACCGCACCGGCGACGAAATGCACACCGCCATGCAGGCCGGCGCGATGCTGCGCAAGGGCGACATGAAGGCGAGCGCCTGGATCGCCGCCTACGAACGCAACAACGTGCTCGTCGGCCTGAGCTGTGGCCTGCGCGGCAAGGCGCAGATTGGCAAGGGCATGTGGGCCATGCCCGACCTGATGGCCGCGATGCTCAAACAGAAGATCGCGCACCCTCAGGCCGGCGCCAACACCGCCTGGGTGCCGAGCCCGACGGCGGCGACGCTGCACGCCTTGCACTACCACCAGGTCGATGTGTTCGCCGTGCAGAAGCAACTGGAGAAACAGGATGCCGACGGGCTGGCCGACGAGTTGCTCACCGGGTTGCTGACGATCCCGGTGGTCAAGAAGGCGAAGTGGAGCGATGCCGAGAAGCAGCAGGAACTCGACAACAACGCTCAAGGCATCCTGGGTTACGTGGTGCGCTGGGTCGACCAGGGCGTGGGATGCTCGAAGGTGCCGGACATCCACGACATCGGTCTGATGGAAGACCGGGCCACACTGCGCATCAGCAGCCAGCACATGGCGAACTGGTTGCACCATGGCGTGGTGACCAAGGCACAGGTGAACAGCACGCTCAAGCGCATGGCCAAGGTCGTCGACCAGCAGAACGCCAGCGACCCGCTGTATCAGAAGATGGCGGGCCGATTCGACGAATCGATGGCCTTCCAGGCGGCGCGTGATCTGGTCTTCAAGGGCCTCACACAGCCCTGCGGCTATACCGAGCCGCTCCTGCATGCAGCCCGGTTGCGGGTGAAGGCGATGGACTGAGGGCACTCGGGGTCATTCGACGGCGGTGGTACAAAACATTCCGTCCCCCCACTTTCCGCCCCAGACCATGCCGCACCTGCTCCACATCCAAAGCTCCCCCCGTCAGCAACGGTCGGCGTCGATCGAAGTGGCGCAGGCCTTCATTGCTGCGTGGACGTCGCGGCATCCTCAGGCCAGCGTCGACACGCTCGATGTGTGGACGACGCCTCTGCCCGAGTTCGACGGCGAGGCCCTGGGCGCGAAGTACGCAGCACTTGAAGGAACCCCGCGCAGCGCTGCGCAAGTGAAGGTGTGGGCGGACATCGAGGCCCTGGGCCAGCGTTTTCACCGCGCTGACCTGATCGTGATCAGCGTACCGATGTGGAATTTCGGCATCCCGTACCGGCTCAAGCACCTGATCGATGCGGTCTCGCAGAAGGACGTGCTGTTCACCTTCGACGAGCGCGGCCTGCTGGGCCTGCTGGGCGGCCGCAAGGCGGTGGTGGTGGCCGCGCGCGGTGTGGCGCTCGGCGAGGGCTTCCCGGCGTCCGAGTTCGATCACCAGAGCAGCTACCTGAAGATGTGGGCGCGCATGATCGGTATCGCCGAAGTGCACACCCTGGAGGTTGAAAAAACGTTGTTCGGGCCGGAAGCCGACGCCGCTTCGCGCGCAAACGGCAAGGCACAAGCAGCCCGGCTGGCCTCGTCGATCTGAGGCGGTCTGCGGGAATGGGGCCCCTCGGGTGGGCGTGAGCACGATTCGTGCGTGGGCACTGGGTGTCCTGCCCATCACTCCAATGAACCCCCGGTCCTGACGCTCCGGGGCAAACCCCCTCCATGACCCACATTGTGGTCGTCGGTGCCGGTTTTGCGGGCACCAACCTGGTTCGCGCACTGTCGGCCAAGCTGCCGGACGGCGTCTTGTTGACGCTCGTTTCCGACGAGAGCTACACCACCTTCAACCCGATGCTGCCTGAGGCGGTCGGCGCCTCGGTGTTCCCCGAGCAGGTGATCGTGCCGGTGCGCGAAATGCTGCCGCAGACGCGCACCCACCAGTTCATCATGGGCTCGGTGGCCGAGGTGGATTCAACGGCACGCCAGCTGACCCTGCGCAATCTCTCCGGCGAAGTGCGGTTGAGCTACGACCATCTGGTGCTGGCCATCGGCAACCGAGCGCGCCTCGATCTGATGCCTGGCATGGCCGAACACGCCTTGCCGCTGAAGACAGTGGGCGATGCGATGCACATCCGCAACACCGTGCTGCGCCGCCTGGCACGCATCGAACTGGAATCCGATCTGGCATTGCGCCGTCGGCTCGGCCATTTCATCGTGATCGGCGGCGGGTTTTCCGGCGTCGAAGTGGCCGGTGAGTTGATCGATTGCCTGCGCAGCATCCAGCATTTCTATCCGCGCATCACGCCGGCGGAACTGCAGGTCACGGTATTGCATTCGTCCGAGCGGCTGCTGCCGGAGTTGTCACCGCGCCTGGGCATCGCCGCGCTGCGATCACTGCGCAAGCGTGGCGTGACAGTGCGCCTGGAAACGCTGGCCGCCTCGGTGTCGGGCGAGGGCGTCACGCTGAAATCCGGCGAGCTGGTGGAGGGCGAGACGGTGCTGTGCACCATCGGCACATCGGCAAACCCACTGCTTCGTCGCCTGGGCGCCGCCACCACCAGTGGACGCATCATCGTGCGCGGCGACTTGTCGGTCCCGGGCACGCCCGGACTGTGGGCGGTGGGTGACTGCGCTTATGTGCCGAACGCGTTGGACGGCAACGCCTCGCCCCCAACCGCGCAGTTCGCCGTCCGACAGGCGCGCCACCTTGCGACGAACCTGCTGCGCACCTTGAAGGGCGAGCCCACCACACCGTTCGGCCACCGCTCGCGCGGCATGATGGCGTCGATCGGGCATCTGAACGGTGTGGCCGAGGTCGCCGGTGTGCCGCTCACCGGTTGGCTGGCGTGGCTGGTCTGGCGCGCTTATTACTTGTCGCAGATGCCGTCGTCAGGGCGCCGGTTTCGGATCTTCTTCGAGTGGTTCTGGGGCATGTTCTACCCGCCGGACATCACCCATCTTCGTTTCACGCGCAGCGCCGACATGCAGGCCGATGAGCAGCGCCGTTACGCCGAACACGACGCACACGCAACGGCCGCGACCGCACAGGAGTCGGTGCGGGCTTGACAGCCACTCAGACCAGCGTGCGCCTCAACAACCGTTCGAGCACGCGCAGCGGCGACGTCGCAGCGTCGCGCAGGCCATCGATCGGCAGGTAGAAGGTCTGCTCGAACAGGTGCTGGCCGGCCATGGCCGCGTGCGAGACCTGGTCGGTGTAGACCAGCCAGCTGCTGCCCGGCACGAACTGCTGGGTGTGCTGCGGGGCCTTGGCCTGATAGCTGGCATCCGCCTTCATCTGATCATGCAGCTGCAGCATGAAATGGTCGTAGGCACTGCGTCGCGATTTGGTGATACCCAGCGCCTGCAGCACCGCGCTGCTGCCCCAAACCGGGCGATGCAGCGACGGCAGGTAATGCCTGGCCACGCCTTCGAACGATTCCCCCAGGCGCCAGGTGCGAGGGCGGCCCTCCGGATTCACATTGGTGAACACCCGAAGGATGCGCTTGCCCTGCGTGGGTGAAGACGGGAAGCTGTCGACGTGCAGCCGGGTGTCGTCCTTGCGCCAGGAAGTGGTTCGACCTTCCACTTCCACGGGCCGGAAGCTGGTGCGGCCGGTCTGGATCGCCGGCAGGTAACTTGGCAGCAGCTGTCGCAACAGGGAAACGCTGCTCTGCGCGTAGCGCTCGACCATCCCACGCAACGGTTCAAGGTTGTCTCGGCTGCCTTGCAGCGTGGCATTGGCCGGGTTCAGGCTGATGTTCTTGCCTGCATCGGCCAAGCTGGGATCGAGGAAGCGCATTTCGGTGTCGTCAAGCGGGAAGGCCAGATGCGGCAGCAGCACAACACTGCCGCACTCCAGGGCCTGCAGTGCAGTTTCCTGTTGCTGGGGTGAGCACGCCTGGTTCCACTGTCCAATGGGGAGGCTGACAATCTCGGTCAAGTTCGCTTTCCTGCTGTCTTGGTGGCATGACGATACGCCCAGATCACGATCGGGGCATGCCGCCGGGTTCTCTGTCATGGCCGGTATCTGGGCGCAGCCACAGCGCCAGCGGGGCCTGCAACAGCGCATAGGCACCATAGGCCGCCGCGGCCGCCACCGCCAGCGCCGGCGCCACGCCGAAGAAGGACCATCCCACCACAGCCGACGCTTCGCGCGTGCCCCAGCCTCCAAAGCTGACAGGCATGGAGGCCAGCAGCAGGATCGGTGCGGTGGTCACCACGATCAACCAGGCCGGCAGCGCAATGCCGAACGCACGCGCAGCACAGATCATCGCGCACACGGTGAACAGCTGCACCAGCAAGGAGGCCGCGGCTTGCCACAGGTACTGGTTCAAGCCTCCGGGACGTTGCAGCAGCTCGACCGCCTTGGCCCGGCGGCTGGCGGGACGCGCCCCACGGCCAGCCAGCGTGGCCAGTGCGAGCAGCAGACCCAGCGGCAAGATGAGCACCGTCACCAGCAACGCAGTGGCCAGCCACCCCGCTCCGAAGGCATCGGGCACGTGCAGCAACACCCGCAGACGCTGCATCTCGGGCTGATCCACTCCGCCGAACAGGCCCAGGGCCGCCAGCGCAAACAGGATCCACAAACCACTCAGACGGTCAAGCACCACCGACAGACCAGCGGCCCCAGGCGGACACCCACGGCGTTGCAGTTGCCAGGCGCGGAACAGATCGCCGCCGACGACTGCCCCGGGCAACAAGGCATTGATGGCGGCAGCCTGGAAATACACCGCCACCGACCAGCGCGGACTGACCTCGTGTCCGAGCCAGCGGGCGAGTTCACCCCAGCGCCATGCGGCCGCGACGTTGCCTGCGATAGCGCACAACAGGCCCGACAGCAGCCATCGCCCGTCGGCCCCTCGCAGCGCGTCCCAGATCGCCTGCGGACCGGCCCACCACACCACGCCACCCAGCAACAAGGGCGCGCCGAGGAGGCGCAGGACTTGCCACGTTCGCTGCTGCAAAGACACGCTCAAGCAGGGGCGCCGGGAAAGTAGCGCGGCTTGAACCAGTCGGTGAAGCGCTGCACACCCACAGCCAGCGGGGTGCTCGGGCTGAAGCCGACCCAGGCGTCGAGCGCCGAGGTGTCTGCATGGGTCGCGAGCACATCACCGGGTTGCAGCGGCAGCAACTCACGCACCGCGCTGACACCCAGTGCGCGCTCCATCGTGTCGATGAATTCCAGCAGCGGCACCGGCGTGCTGTTGCCGATGTTGAAGACGCGCCACGGCGCAGCGCTGCTGGCCGGGTCGGGCGCGGTCGGGTCGTGATGCGGATTCGCAGTCGCCGGCTTGTCGAGCACCCGCAGCACGCCTTCGACGATGTCGTCGACATAGGTGAAATCGCGCGTCATCCGGCCCTGGTTGTAGACCTTGATCGGCCGCCCCGCGAGCATCGCGTCGGCGAACAGGAACGGCGCCATGTCGGGCCGACCCCAGGGTCCGTACACCGTGAAGAAACGCAGGCCGGTGGTCGGGAGGCCGTAGAGGTGGCTGTAACTGTGCGCCATCGCCTCGTTGGCCTTTTTGGTCGCCGCGTACAGGCTCACCGGGTGATCCACCGCATCGGCCTCGGCATACGGCAGCTTCGCATTGCCGCCGTAGACGCTGGACGAGCTGGCGTAGACGAGATGCGCCACACCGTGATGGCGGCACCCCTCCAGCACGTTGGCGAAACCGGACAGGTTGCTGTCGACGTAAGCCATCGGATTGGTCAGCGAGTAGCGCACCCCGGCCTGGGCGCCCAGGTGCACGAC
>CANHOE010000084.1 GCA_947462175.1 Burkholderiales bacterium
CTGGCACAGGCGCGGAACTGGCTGGCTCCGGGTGGCTTACTGCTGGTCGCTGAGCGCCATGCCGACTGGAGCGCCGACTTCCTGCACGGGCTTGACCCTGCCTGGTGGCACGACGATGTCGATCAACCGCAGTCGTCGCTGCTGTCGCCAGCCGCCTGGCAGTGCGCACTGGTTGATGCCGGCTTCGAGGGAATCGATTTGGCTTGCGAGCCGACAGCTGGAGACTTGTCGGTCGGCGCTTACCTGCTGTTCGCGCGCAAGTCGGCGCGAGAAGCCGCCATCCCCACACCGCAACCTGCTCGCTGGCTTCTGCTGGCCGACGGTGCCTCGGCGGCGTTTGCCAGACAACTGCGTGGCCGCCTGGAGTCCTGGGCGCAGCAGGTCACGGTGGTTGCTTGTGAATCGGGACAGACCGCAGCGCTCACGTTCAGCGGCGTAGACCACGTGGTCCATCTGGTTGGCTGGGGTGGTGCGGTTGATGCCGCGTTCATGGCCCCGTTGGCTTTGATGCAGCGCGTGCAGGCCATGGCGCTGCAAGCACGCTCGCCGCGCTTGTGGCTCATCACCCAAGGCGGTGCGCTGGTGGCCGATGCGCCGTGGCCTGTCGATCCCAACCCGCTTCAGGCAGCGCTGTGGGGCCTCGGCCGCGTGATCATGAACGAGCACCCCGAGCTGTCTTGTTCGCTGATCGACATGGCCTGCGGTCTCGACGGGCCTCGCTCAGTGACACGCCTCGTGCAGGAACTGCTGCAGCCCGACGGCTGCAACGAAGTCGTTCTCGCTCCCGACTCGCGATACAGCCTGTCGTTGAGGCCGCAGCCCGAGCCGGCCTTGTTGCCGAGCAGCGGCGATGCCGCGGAGCTGCCCGTGCGCTCGCGGCTGGATTTCCGCGTGCCCGGGCAGTTGCGCAACCTGCTTTGGCTGAGCGATCCAGAACGGCCTTTGCAAGACCACGAGATCGAGGTGCGTCCCCGCGCCGTGGGTCTGAATTTCCGCGACGTGATGTACCTCATGGGATTGCTGCCCGACGAGGCTGTCGAAAACGGCTTTGCCGGTGCCAGCCTCGGCCTCGAGATGGCCGGCGTCGTCTCGCGCGTGGGTCCTCGCGTCAAGGATCACCTGCCTGGCGACGCCGTCATGGGCTTCGGCTCGGCCTGCTTTGCCAGCCATGTGATCACACGCGACAACGCCATCGTGGCCATGCCGCCGGGCTGGTCGTTCGAGGCCGCGGCCACCGTACCCACGGTGTTCTTCACCGTCTACTATTCACTGCGGCACCTGGCCGATCTTCAGTCTGGCGAACGCGTGCTCATCCATGGCGGGGCCGGCGGTGTGGGCATCGCAGCCATCCAGCTCGCACGCCACCTGGGCGCTGAAGTCTTCGCCACCGCCGGCAGTGAGGAAAAGCGCGACTTCGTGCGATTGCTGGGCGCCGACCATGTGTTCGATTCGCGCAGCCTGGGTTTTGCCGACGAGCTTCTGGCCGCCACGGGCGGCGAAGGCGTCGATGTGGTGCTCAACTCGCTGGCTGGCGAGGCCATCCGCCGCAACCTGCGGGTGCTCAAGCCGTTCGGACGCTTTCTTGAACTGGGCAAGCGCGACTTCTTCGAGAACACGCCGATCGGCCTGCGTCCGTTCAAGGACAACATCAGCTACTTCGGCATCGACGCTGATCAGCTGCTCACCGGACGCCCCGCGCTGGCTGCGCGCATGTTCCGCGATGTGATGGCGCTGCTGCGCGATGGCGTGTTGTCGCCGCTGCCGTGCCGCACATTCCCGGCTGCGCGCATGGTCGATGCGTTTCGCACCATGCAGCAGGCGCGCCACATCGGCAAGGTGGTGGTGTCGATGGCCGCAGTGCCACGCCCCGAGCCAGCGGCGAGGCCGAAGCCGGCAGTCCGATTTGAGGCCCAAAGTACCTGGCTGGTGAGCGGCGGCCTGTCCGGCTTTGGGCTGGAGTCGGCGCGCTGGCTGGCCGATCGCGGCGTGGGCCACCTCGTGCTGCTCGGACGGCGGGGAATCGACACCCCTGGCGCTGCGCAAGCGGTGGCCGAATTCAAGGCGCGCGGCGTGAGCGTGTGGGCGGTGGCGTGCGACGTCACCAACCCCGAGGCGCTGAGCCTTGTCATCGCGCGCATCAACCAGAAGATGCCGCCGCTCAAAGGCGTGCTGCATGCCGCGGCCTTGTTCGACGATGCGGTCATCTCGCAGCTCGACGCCGACCGCATGCAAGCCGTGCTGCGCCCCAAGCTGCTTGGCGCCTGGCACTTGCATAGCCTCACGCGCGACATACCCGTCGATCACTTCGTGGTCTATTCGTCGGTCACCACCGTCTTCGGCAACCCGGGCCAGGCCAACTATGTGGCTGCAAACGCCGGGCTCGAAGGCCTGACCGCGTTGCGCCGCAGCCTGGGCCTGCCCGCCACCTGCATCGGCTGGGGTCCGATCGGCGACGCTGGCTACCTGAGCCGCCAGACAGCGGTCAAGCAGAACCTCGGTCAGCGCCTGGGTGCGGCACCGCTGTCCAGCGCGCAGGCGCTCGGTCTGCTCGATGAGCTGCTGACCGGATCGGGCGACCCGTGCGCCGCGGCCAACTTTGATTGGGCAGTGCTCGCGCGGGTGTTGCCGTCGGCGCACAGCGCGCGCTTCGAGCAACTCAACCGCACCAGCCGCCCCGGCCAGATGGCTGCCAACCAGTGCATCGACGTGCGCGCGCTGATTGCAGGCAAGTCGCCGGCCGAAGCCATCAGCCTGGTACGCGACATGGTCGCCCAGGAAGTGGCGAAAGTGCTGTCCGTCGCGGTCGAACGTGTCGATACCGCTCTCTCGCTGAACGATCAGGGCATGGATTCGCTGATGGCCGTGGAGCTTGCGCTCGGGCTCGAGCAGCGCTTTGGCATCAAGCTGCCAACCATGATGCTGGGCGACGGCATGGCGGTGGACCGCTTGGCTGCGCGCCTCGTCGACAAACTGCTGGGCAGCGACACCGAGCCCGTGGACACCGCCCATTCAATCGACGCTGTGGTGGCCGATACGGCCCGCCAGCACGGCTTGGAAGCGACGCCCGAACTGCTCGACCTCATGGCCAGCGATGCGAGCGCCCTGGCGGAAAGCCGCGAGAGGCTCAGGGCATGAGCAAGTCGCATCTCGAAGCCTCGGCCAAGAGCCAGCTGATCCAGCGCTTTCTGGGCCGCAAGGCTGGCAAGGCGTCGGTCTCGGACGCCATGCCTGCATCGCGCGCGGACAGACACCCGCAAGTGCCCGACGCCATGTGCCGCTTTGATCGCCACCCCGGCTACGTCAAGCTCCTGGTGCCGCAGGCGGCTGCCAACCGGCTTGGTGTGGCCAACCCATTCTTCAAGTCACACGAAGGCGTGGCGGGCGCCACCACCGTGATTGACGGGCGCAGTTGCATCAATTTTTCCAGCTACAACTATCTGGGGCTGGCCGGTTACATCTCGGTGAACAAGGCCGCCAAGGCTGCCACCGACCGCTACGGCACCTCTGCATCGGCAAGCCGTCTGGTGGCAGGTGAACGTCCCGTCCAGCGCGAGCTGGAAGTCGCACTGGCCGAGTTCTATGAGGTCGACGACTGCGTGGTGTTCGTCAGCGGCCATGCCACCAATGTCAGCACCATCGGCTACCTGTTTGGCCCGAAAGATCTGGTCATCCACGACAGCCTCATCCACAACAGCACGCTCGAAGGCATCCGCCTGGCCGGCAGTTCGCGGCGCTCGTTTCCGCACAATGATGTAGCCGCGCTCGACGCCATCCTGGCCGAGATCCGCGGCCAGTTCGAGCGCGTGCTCATCGTCGTCGAAGGCCTTTACAGCATGGACGGCGACATCCCCGACCTGCCGAGCCTCATTGCCATCAAGCAGCGCCACAAGGCTTTTCTGATGGTCGACGAGGCGCACTCGCTGGGTGTTCTGGGCGCCACCGGTGGCGGCATACGCCAGCATTTCGGCGTGGCCGGCACGCAAGTCGACATCTGGATGGGCACGCTCAGCAAGGCGCTGGCCGGTTGTGGCGGCTACATCGCCGGCGAGCGCGCGCTGATCGAAAACCTCAAGTACGCCACACCCGGCTTTGTCTACAGCGTGGGTATCTCGCCACCGCTGGCTGCCGCCTCGCTCGAAGCGCTTCGCGTCATGCAAAGAGAGCCCGAGCGCGTCGAGCGCCTGCAGTGCCGTTCGCAGCAGTTTCTTGACCTGGCACGCAGCCACGGCCTCGATACCGGCCTGTCGCAAGGCCACGCCGTCATCCCGGCCATCGTGGGCAGCTCGCTCAAGGCCGTGAAGCTCTCGCAAAAGCTCTTCGAGCGCGGCATCAACGTGCAACCCATCATTTATCCCGCCGTCGAAGAACGCGCCGCCAGGCTGCGGTTTTTCATCAGCTGCATGCACACCGAAGCGCAGTTGCAAACGGTGGTTGAAGCGTTGGCCCCATAGATACACCCCTGGAATCGCCCCCCTTGGAATCCTCCCCCATCTCCGTCCGCGCCGCAGCGCCCTCTTCAGCGCCAGCCGCCACTCGCACTCGGCGCTTGCCGAGCTGGTTCAACGCCATCTTCGTGTTCACGGTGCTGGTGCCGACGGCGTTGGCGGTGCTCTATTACGGGCTGATCGCGTCTGATGTCTACATCTCAGAGTCGCGCTTCGTGGTGCGCAACCCCCAGCGTGCTTCGCAGTCGGGACTGGGGTCGCTGCTGCAGGGCACGGGTTTCACGCGATCGCAAGACGACACCTATTCGGTGCACGACTACATGCGCTCGCGCGATGCGCTGCGCGAGCTCGATGACAAGCTGCATGTGCGCAGCGCGTATTCCAGCCACAGCGTTGATGTGATCAACCGCTTTCCAGGCCTGGATTGGGACGACAGCTTCGAGGCCCTGCACCGCTACTACCAGAAGCAGGTCAGCATCGACTACGACAGCGTCTCGTCGATCACCGTGTTGCGCGTGCACGCGTACACCGCCGAAGACGCCAAGACCATCAACGAGATGCTGCTCAACATGGGCGAGCGGCTGGTCAACAACCTCAACGACCGCAGCCGGCAAGACCTCATCCGCGTGGCCGAGCAAGAGGTCGAGCAAGCCGAATCCAAGGCCAAGGCGGCCGCACTGGCGCTGGCAGCCTATCGAGCCAATCGCTCGGTGTTCGACCCGACCAGCCAGTCGGCCATGCAACTGCAAGGCGTGGCCCGCCTTCAAGAAGAGCTGCTGGCCACCGAAGCCCAGCTCGCGCAGATCCGCCGGGTGGCGCCCAACAACCCGCAAATCGGTGCACTGGCCAGCCGGGCTGCGGGCCTGCGCCAGGCGATTGCCGCCGAAACTGGCAAGGTGCTGGGCAGCGGAACCTCGCTCACCGGCAAGGCCCCGGTGTTTGACCGCCTCACACTCGAAAAAGGCTTTGCCGACCGGCAACTGGGCAGCGCACTGGCCTCGCTCGAGACCGCACGCAGCGAAGCCCAGCGCAAGCAGCTCTACCTGGAGCGTCTGGTTCAGGCCAACCTGCCCGACATGGCCGTCGAGCCGCGGCGCATCCGCTCCACGTTCACGGTGCTGGCCTTGGGTCTGGTGCTGTGGGGCGTGATGAGCCTGGTGGTGTCCAGCGTCAAAGAGCACACCGAATGATGCAACCCGCGATGCCCGAGGGCAGCTTCATGCGATCGCTTGCCATTCAGCGGCGGGTGATGCACGCGCTCTTGATGCGCGAGGTGATCACGCGGTTCGGGCGCGACAACCTGGGAGTGCTGTGGTTGGTGGGCGAGCCGATGTTGTTCACGATGGGGATCGCCACGCTCTGGATAGCCAGTGGAATGAACCACGGCGCAGGCATCCCTATCGTCGCGTTCGCCATCACCGGCTACTCATCGGTACTGGTGTGGCGCAACACGGTTAACCGTTGCAACAGCGCCATTCAGCAGAACATCAACCTGCTCTACCACCGCAACGTAAGGGTCATCGATGTCATGGCCACGCGGATCCTCATCGAGGTGTGCGGTGCCAGCGGGTCCTTCATCGTGCTGTCGGTGTTCTTCATCGCGATCGAATTTGTAGCGCCGCCCATCGACATGCTGCAGGTGCTGGGCGGCTGGCTGATGCTGGTCTGGTTTGGCGCTGCACTGGGACTCACCATCGGTGCGCTGACTTCTTACAGCGAAGTGATTGAGCGGATCTGGCAACCGGCGGCTTATCTCATGTTCCCGCTGTCGGGCGCTGCATTCATGGTGGAGTGGCTACCGCCCGCTTTTCAAAAGACCGTGCTCTTGCTGCCGATGGTCCACGGCGTCGAGATGGTCCGCGAGGGATTTTTTGGCAACACGGTACGTACCCACTACGACGCGGCCTACATGGCCACATGTAGCCTGGTACTGACCTTGACGGGGCTGTTTCTGATGTACGACGCCTCGCGCCGGGTAGAGGCCGAATGATCCGCATCGAAAACGTCAGCAAGAGTTACCACACGCGGATGGGGCGGCGCACGGTGCTTGATCGGGTGAACCTCGAGCTGCATCCCGGGCGCAACGTGGGCATTCTGGGTCGCAACGGTGCGGGCAAGAGCACGCTCATCAGGCTGTTGAGTGGGGCCGAGAGCCCCAGCTCGGGCCGAATACACCGTGGCATGAGCGTGAGCTGGCCGCTGGCCTTTGGCGGAGCCTTTCAGGCCAACCTGACCGGGCTCGACAACCTGAAGTTCGTTTGCCGGGTGTACGGCGTGGACTACAAGCCGCTGGTGCCCTTTGTGGAGGAGTTCACCGAGCTGGGCGTGTACTTTCGTGAGCCGGTGTCGCACTACTCGAATGGAATGAAGACGCGACTCGCGTTTGCCTTGTCGATGGCCATCGAATTTGATTGCTTCCTGATAGACGAGGCCATGGTCGTGGGCGATGCGCGCTTTCATGAGCGCTGCCACCTGGAGCTGTTTCACAAGCGGCGCGACCGCGCCTTTGTGCTGGTCACACACGCTGCCGATGTAATCAAGCTGTATTGCGAGCGCGCCTGCGTACTGCACGAAGGCAAGTTGCTCGACTTTGACAGCGTGGACGCTGCCTACGACTTCTACATGAACCGCACCGAGGCGCCGGCGGTCGAGGTCGAGGTATGAAGATCCTGCTGGAACTGCGCCCCGCGCTCGACGGCCACGCCGGCATACCGCAAGAAACGCGGCTGCTGTTTCGCGGCTTGGCGCAGCTGCCCGGTGTGCAGGTGGATGGCCTGCTGCAAAGCAGCCAGCAGCGCCTGGCCAATGGCCTGCCGGCCGATGCGGCTGAGCTGAGCCGCTGGCCCATGGACAAGCGCATCAACCGCTTGTCGCGCGTGGTGGTGTCGCTGCAGCCGAGCGAAACCATGGACTGGCTGATGCACGTGCAGCGTGCGCTGGGCCTGACCCTGTCGGCCGTGGTCATGGTGGCGGGCACCTTGCTGGGCCGGCGCCAGCCACTCACCCGCTTCGAGCCTGCGGGTTTTGAAGACTTTGTGTGGCGTGCGCTGTTTGCCCGCACCTTGCCAACCGAAGACTTTGCTGCCGTGACCAGCGCGCGTTACCGCGTGGCGCGCCTGCCCTGGACCACCGCCCACGTGAGCGCGCTGCTGATGCGCCAACTGGTCACGGCTGTGTACCCGCGGCTCGACACACGCGGCTACGACCTGATGCTGGCCGAAACCCCCTACCCGGGCCGCGTGAGCGGCTCGACCAGGCTGGTGGTGCGCTACCACGATGCCATACCGCTCCTGATGCCGCACACCATTTCAGACCGGTCATTTCACCAGGCCTCGCACTTCCACGCACTGCGCCGCAACGTGCGCGACGGCGCGTGGTTTGCCTGCGTGTCTGAGGCCAGCCGGCAAGACCTGCTGCGGGTTTTTCCTGAGGCCGAGCCGCGCGCGGTGACCATCCCCAACATGGTGTCGCCGCACTACTTTTTCGAAGAAGGCTCTGCGCCAAGACGCATCGCCGATATCTTGCGCACGCGGGCCAACAGGGTGGTCGCGGCCAAGGCAGCAGCCCACGACCAGAGCGACGCGGCCAAGCTACCCGTCAGCGCGGGTGGCCCCAACTATCTGCTGATGGTGTCGACGCTGGAACCGCGCAAGAACCACCTTAGCCTGCTGGCCGCCTGGGAGCAATTGCGCGACGCCGGCCATCCCGATCTGCATCTGGTGCTGGTGGGCATGCTGGGCTGGGACCACAAGGCCATCTTGCGCAAGCTGCTGCCCTGGGTGGCACGCGGCCAAGTGCATGTGCTTGAAGACGTGCCCGCCACTGATTTACGGCTGCTATACCGAAACGCCAGCGCGACCGTGTGCCCGAGCTTTGGTGAGGGCTTCGGGTTTTCAGGCGTTGAGGCCATGCGCTGCGGCGGCGTGGTAGCGGCGTCTGATCTGCCGGTGCACCGCGAGGTGTATGGCGACGCGGCCGAGTACTTCAACCCGTACTCGACCTCGGAGATGTCTCGCGCGCTGGCGGGGCTCATCGATCCCGCCGGGCAAGCGCGGCGTGCCGAGCTGGTGGCCCTCGGCACCCACGTGGCTGCGCGCTACTTGCCTGAGCAGGTGCTGCCGCAGTGGGGCGCCCTCCTCGGCGCCATGAACTTTGAATTGAAAACTCCATGACCCTGCCTGTCCTTGTTTCTGTCGGAATACTGCCCCCGCGCTGGCCCGAGCAGCCGTCGAATCTGATCGTGTGCGTCGAAAATCCATCGATCGGCCTGGCCGCAGCCATGGCCTCCGGCGCTGCGCCAGATCCAGCGCAGTGGATTGCGGCCTGGTGCGCTGATGCTCAGCGCGTTCTCAGCCAAGCGCACCGTGATCCTTCGCGTTGCTTGGTGGTCGATGCCGATGAGGTCAGGCGTGTGCCGCAAGCGTTCGCACATGCGTGTCGTGAACGATTCGGTGTGGACCTGAGCGCGCCTTCCGCCAGTGATCAGCCCTTGCCCACGGACCCGATCAGCCTGGCGCTGGCTGAAGCCTTGCTTTTTGCTGATCGCCAAGCCCCGTCTTTGCTCGCCGAACTGCAAGCCAGCTGCGCGCTGCTCGACGCGCGGGGCTCTTCGGCCATGCCTGTCCATGCGGAATTGCGCATTGACGGTGCTGCCGCTGTGCGGCGTCTCCAGGAATTACATGCCGCCCAACAGGTTGCAGCTCAGGACGCAGCCAACGCGGCCCGAGAGAACCTGGCGATTCGCGTCCAGGTGGACGAGCTGACGACGGCAGTACACGCGGGTGCACAGCAGCTGAAAGCACTGCAGTCCAAGCTCGATCAAGCCGAGACGCAAGGCACGGCCGCGCTGGCAGACAACGAGCTCATCCTGCTGCAACTGCAGCAGGTGCACGAAGAGCTCGAACAGCAGTACCTGCATTGCCGCAAGCTCGAGGCCGACGCCGCTGCGTGCGTACCTGCCGCCGACCTACAGGCCGCGCAAAAGGCACTGGCTCAAGCCCAGGACGAAGCAGCAAAGGCCGCCGCCGAGCGTGATGCGCAGATTCAGCAGTTCACCACCACGCAAGCCAAGCTCGACCAATCCGACAAGCAGCTCAAGACCTCCGCCCAGGAAAACGACCTGATGCTGCAGCA
>CANHOE010000085.1 GCA_947462175.1 Burkholderiales bacterium
CCGGTGATTGCCGAGCTGATGCAGGTGCTGTGGCATTCGCCCTTCCCAGCGATGTTGCAGGACACGCGCTGGCGCATCGTCGACGTGAATCCGGCCTTCGTCGCCTTCAGTGGTTATCCGCGAGAGAAACTGATCGGCAGTGATCCAGTAGCGCTCGAACCCGAAGAAGACCGCGCCAGCAGCCTGGCGCTGCGTGAACGCTGGCAAGAGCGCAGCGACCGTGAGGCTGAGCCGGCGCTGGTGAGCCGCCGCATCGTTGCGGCCGATGGTCGCGAACGCTGGTTCCGCGCGACCCGCAGCGCTCTCACCGACGAGAATGGCCGCGTGTTCGCCATGTCTGTGTTGCAGGACAGCACGGCCGAACACATGGCCCGCGAGCGAGCCGACCGTTCTGCTCGCGAGATCGACGATTGGTTCGACCTGAGTCCGATCGGCATGGTTTTGTTCGACGAGGCGGGTTTGCTGGTGCGGACCAACCCGGCTTTCGATGCGCTGGCGGGCGCGGTACCCGCGGTGCTCGCCGATGCATCGCCTGAGTTGCGCCAGTTGCTGGGTTGGACCGACAGCGGCCCATCGCCTGCCCTCCAGCCCTCGGCCAAACCGGTGGCTGCGCAGGGCTGGCTGCCACAGCCTCAGGGTGGGTTGCGTCGGCTGCGCTCCATCGTGCGCTGCTACACCACGCCAGGCGGCGCGCGACGCCACATGGCCATCCTGGAAGACCGCAGCATCGAGGAAGAGCGCGACCTGGCGCAAATGCAGATCGGAGCGCTGATGGACACGGCTGGCGTCGGTCTCGCGACCTTCCAGGAGACCTCTGGCTGGGTGCGTCAACGGCAGTCATCGAAGCCTGCAGACGCGCGATCTGATTCGAGTGTGGCACCCACCTCCGCGGCCCTGCAATCGATCAGCCGAGACATCGTGGCTGACGACTCGCTGGCCGCCTACGATGCGCTTCAGCAGGCCTTGCGCACCGCCCAGCGAGCAGAGGTTCGCTATGCCATCCGTCACCCTCAGTTGGGTCTTCGATGGCTGCTGACCCGCGTCGAGCCGGCCACGCTGGCCTCCGGCAAGCGAACGACCTCGGTGGTGACGCTGGACATCACCGAGCAGCATCAGACGCAGCAGCGCAGCGAGCAGCTGCTGCGCGAACTCACGACGATCCTGGAAAGCACCTCGGCGGGCATCGCCTACATCCGCGGCAATGTCCTGGTGCGCTGCAACCGCCGGTTCGAGGCGATGCTGGGGCTGCCTTCGGTGGGTATCGCTGGCAGCGGCATTCCGGAGTTGTTCGGCAGCTCGCCGCAAGGACAGCGCATCGCTGCCGACACCTTGCAGGCTCTGACCGCAGGGTTGATCTTCGAGACCGAGTTTTCGATGGACGCGGCTGCAGGCTCGGCGAGTGGTCAGCCGCTGCGCTGGTATGCGTTGTCTGTGCGGCGCACCGGCCCGGTAACCCAGCAGATCGAGGCGATTGCGGTGCTGTCCGACATCACGCGGCTGAAGGCGCAGCAGGTCGAGTTGGAGCAGTTGGCGCGCGACCACGAACTGATGTTCAGCCTGTCTGAAGTGGGCATCGCCTTCGTGCGCGACGGTATCGTGCAGCGTGCCAACGATGCGCTCGCCCAGCTTGCGGGCTACCCGGCTGCCGAGCTGCAGGGCTTGCCTCTGCGATCACTGTATGCCGATGCGGAAGAGCATGAGCGTCTGTCGGCGCAGGAACAGAACGCGCTTCAACTGCATGGTCGCTGGATCGGCGAACGGCAGCTACACCAGCGCGACGGGCGGGTCGTCTGGGTTCAGATCAGCACCCGTCTGGTGGGTGACGACCCCGCCGGCGGCATCATCGCGTCGTTCGTCAATGTCGATGCACGGCATCGTGCCGAGCATGCGGTGGCGTTGCAGGCCAACCGAACTCGGGCGATTCTTGATTCGGTGCTGGTCGGCATCGTGACGGTCGGGCCGCGAGGGATCGAGTGGATGAACCGCTCGGCGCGACGCATGTTCGGCGCCGACCTGGGCGACTTCATCGACCAGCCGATCAGCACTGTCGCCACGCCCGAGCCCGATCACCCGTTTCGCCGAACCCAGTACCTGGACGACCTGATCGAGGGTGAGGCCGAGACCTTCGAGTGCCGTGTCAAGGCCCGCGATGGGCGTGAATTCTGGGTCGTCGGCAATGCGGTGGTCACCGGTCGAGAATCGCGTGGACGGCAGCTGACCTACGCGCTGCTCGACATCGAACGTCGCCGTCAGGCCGAGGCCCGCATCGAGGAGGCGCAGGCCTCGCTGCAACGCATCATCGAGGCAGCGCCAATGGCCATCACAGTGCGCGATGCGCGCACGCTGACCATCCTTCAGGCCAATCTGGTTGCCGCACGCAGTGTCGATCGAACCATCGATCAGCTGGTGGGGTGCAGCCCCGAAGACATCTTCGAACCCGAACAGGCCTCACAGCGGCGCCTGGACATGGAGTTGGCCTTGCGCGCCAGCAGCGTGACACAGCGCGAGTACCAGATCCCGATGAACGGCGAGGTGCGTGTCTGGGATGCGCGCTACCTGCCGCTGGCGGCGCCGGGCCAAGCGCCCGATCAGTTGTTGCTGGTCGCAACGGACGTGACCGAGCAAAGAGCGGCAGAGCAGGCGAAGTTCGACGAGGCGATCGCGCAGCGCGAGATGCTGGTCAAGGAAGTACACCACCGCATCAAGAACAATCTTCAGGGTGTCGCCGGTCTGTTGCAGCAGATTGCTACCCGCAAACCGGAGATGGCGACGGCCATGTCAGAGGTGGTGGGCCAGGTGCAGGCGATTGCCCAGGTCTATGGTCTGCAGGTCGGCGCGGGTGGGCCGCTGCAAGTGACTGGGGTTGTGGAAGCGATTGCCACTTCGGTGCAGCGCACGTTTGGGCACCCGATCCACTTCGCAGTGAAAGGTGAGAACCCAGGCCAGTGGGTGCTGCCCGAGGCCGAGTCGATCCCGATTGCACTGACCCTCAATGAACTGCTGACCAACGCGGTAAAGCACAGTGCGAAGCAGCACCCTGCGGCCGACCGAGGCGAGGCCGCGCAGCTCACCGTGGAATGCACGCTGTTGTGCGAGGAGGGCGGTGTGCGTATCGTGATTCGCAACCACGCGCGTCTGGCAGGCGACTTCAACCTCGCTCGCGTTCCCGGCGGAGTGTCGGGGCTCGGCCTCGTGCGTGCTTTGCTGCCGAGGCGTTGCGCTCAACTCGGCATTGAACAGGATGGCGACCATGTGGTCGCGACCGTGAGCATCGTGGCGCCTGGTGTCATGAATACCGAGCGTCGAAAGGCACCTGTCTGAACCACAGCTGCGCTGTTCACCCCTTTCGCTTTCGGACAGAATGGGGTGGCGCTGTGGCTCGCATCTGTCTAGCGGTGCTTTCCAGCTCGTGGGCGGGAGAGTCGTTTTGAAATTGCAGGGGAACCGTGTTGGCAGTTGAGCAAGCGCCGTCCGAGATGGGCTGCAAAATCCTCGTGGTTGACGACGACCGGCTTGTGCTGGCGACGCTTGCCCACGGCCTGACACAGGCC
Source organism: Burkholderiales bacterium (assembly GCA_947462175.1). GTDB lineage: Bacteria > Pseudomonadota > Gammaproteobacteria > Burkholderiales > Burkholderiaceae_C > PBB1. Next base: position 3,552 of record CANHOE010000085.1, read on the forward strand.
GGCTATGACGTGATCGACGCCGACAATGGTGATGACGCGATCCTGCTTGCGCGCGAGCACCGGCCCGATCTCGCACTGCTTGACATCCGCATGGAGGGCATGAGCGGCTTCGATGTCGCTGCCTATCTGCGCGAGTACTGCAAGATGCCCTTCATGTTCCTGTCGGCGTTCACCGACGAGGACACAGTGCGCCAGGTCCATGAACTTGGGGCGGTTGATTACCTGGTCAAACCGCTCGACATCGGTCAGATCGTCCCGGCAGTGCAGGCGGTGTTTGCGCGGCTGAAGGCGTCGTCTTCGGCAGCCATCCCCCCCGTCTCCGTTGCGCCATCAAAAGCTGCAGGGAGCGTCGATGCCTTGTCGCCAGTCGAAGCGATGGCTGTCGGCGTACTGATGCACCGTTACTCGTTGGCCCGCGCTGCCGCCTGCGATCGTCTTCAGCGCATGGCTGCGGCGAACGGTCTCTCCGTCGGTGTCGAGGCCGAACGCCTGGTGGAAGCGGTTGAGCGTCTGTCGGATGCGGCCGACCTCTGAGACCATGGCGTGGTTGCGCGCCAGTTCAGCGCGACAGGGGCGCCAGCGAGAAATGGAAGCTCGCGCCTTGCCCCACCTCGGATTCGGCCCACACCTCACCGCCGTGCTTGTGCACGATGCGTCGGACTGAGGCCAGGCCGACGCCGGTGCCCTGGAATTCGCTGGCGCTGTGCAGGCGCTGAAATACACCGAACAAGCGGTCGGCAAATCGCATGTCGAATCCGGCACCGTTGTCGCGAACGGTGAAGGTGGGCGTCGGAGACTCTGTGCAGCGCTCGAACCACACCTGCGGATCGGAGCATTTTCCGGTGTACTTCCAGGCGTTGCCGAGCAGGTTTTCGAGGGCCACTCGCAACAGTGTCGGATCGCCCTGGACTTGCATCAGCGGATCGATGTGGACCTTCACCTTGTGATGGGGTGATTGCCGTCGCAGGTCATCGATGACGAAGTCTGCCAGCTGCGACAGGTTGACGGGCTGTCGAGTTACCGGCTTGGCAGACAGTTGCGACAGCGCCAGCAGCGCATCGATCATGCTGTTCATCCGCGCCGCGGCGCCGAGCACGCGATCGAGGTGGTCGTTGCCGATGCGGTCGAGCAGCCGGCCGTAATCTTCCTTGACGATCTTGGTGAAGCCCTCGACAACGCGAATGGGCGCCCGAAGATCATGCGACACCGTGTAGCTGAACGAGTCCGCATCGTTCTCGGTCGGGATGGCCAATGGCGTTAGCGACGGCATGGTGTGAGGCCGCGAGGCTTCGACTTGAGGGCGATTCTGGGTCGATCCTGTACCGTGTGACTGCGAAACAGCCGCGGGCAGGGCAGCAACCTGGCATTCACGCAAGGTGCCGACATGGCCGATGAAGGCGCCGCTGGCATCATGCGCGGGCAGGGCACGCAGCAGGCCGGTTTGCACCGAATCATCGGCCATACGGTGAACGACCCAGACATCCTCGACGGCCTGCTGCGCCTCGATGCGCTGTCTCAGGGCGGCATGCCGGCTTGGGCACGGGTCGCCGGTTCCAGGGTCGATGCCAGCGAAATGCACCCAGAGGTTCTCAAATCTCCGGGCTGCTTCGTGGCCGCCGGACGACTTCGCGCCACCCATTGGTGCGTCCAGGGTCACTAACCGATGGCGGGCGTCCGTGTGCCATTGCCAGACATCAAGCACCCGCGCCAGCATCAAAGCATGGGCATGCTGCTGCTGCCGTTCAGAGACTTCTGCCTCCAGTTGACGCAATCGTCGAAGCAACCATGCTCCAGCCGCGAGACACATCAACACGAAGCCGATGCAGAACACAAGCGCAAGGGAGGCGCTTGTGTTGGCGGCGGTGCCAACGCTCATGCCGGAAGTCCTGAGGGGCGTGCAACCGGTGGCCGTCGTGACGGCCACGCGGTGCTCCGGCACTCGGGGCCACCCTCTGACAGCTTGATCACATTCAGGCTTACGCTGATTGGCCCCGAATTCATAGCGGCGGATTGTAGGCAGCGCTCGAGAGCGTGCGGCGCACCGAAATGGGTCGTGAGAAGGTTTTATGACCTCCTTCGCTCTGAGGTTCGACAAGGTGGATTCAAGTCGTGGCATGGGTAACCGATACCACCAGCACGGCCACCTCAACCCAGTGACTACGGCCTGTACGGTCCGGATTCGATGCAAACATGCAGGCACGACTTTGTGGTGGCTTTTCGAGGGTGTTTGGATCAGTGCGATCTACCGGCCACAGCGCAGGCGCAGCCAGGCAATTGCAGGGCATCGTCCAGTTCAACAGTGCCTTCGTCTGAGGCACACTCTGGCATGCGTCACAAGCTGTCCGTTCCGATGAAACTGTCGGGAGCCGTGAGATGAGTTCTGCGCCAGTCCTCCGGTCTATGTCCCTGTCAGCGCAGCCCACGCCCGACGGCAATGCGGGGCAGGGCGTTGCCGCGTCACCAGGTGTGCTCAACGCCGATGCGATCCGCAGACTGCGTGAACTCGATCCGACGGGAGAAAGTCATTTGCTGACTAGGGTGTTCCAAGCCTTCGAGACGTCGCTCAATCGATTGCTGCCACAACTTGAGCAGGCGCGCCACACGGCTGATGCTGCCGGCGTCAGGCTGGTTGCACACACGCTGAAATCGTCATCGGCGACCATTGGGGCGGTGCAACTGTCCAGGGTGTGCGCAGAAGTCGAGGTCATGGCACAAGAGTCTCGACTCGATGCCGCCGCCACAGGCATCGAGCAGATCCTGTCAGAGGCACAGGCCGTGCGTGAGGCGCTGCGCAAGCTGACCGCAGCAGACTTGCCGGCCGGTGCTGCATGAATTCCAGTCTTCCCGCCATAGACGAAGCCACGACGCAGCCCCGCGTGCTGCTGGTTGACGATGATGAAGTCAACCTGCTGCTGACCTCGATCGCACTGCGCGAGCGGGGTTTCGTGATCACCGAGGCGGCCAGTGGAGAGCGTGCGCTGGCACTGCTGCGGGACTCGCAGCCCGACGTCGTTGTGCTTGACGCGTTGATGCCCGGCATGGACGGATTCGAGACCTGCAGAGAACTGCGTCGCCTCTCCGCCTTCGCGTCATTGCCTGTGCTGATGTTGACCGGCCTCGACGATGAGGCATCGATCAACCGTGCTTATGAGGCCGGTGCCACCGACTTCTTTGTCAAATCCAACCAGTGGAGCCTGCTCGACGGTCGACTGCGTTACCTGCTGCGCTCTTCTCGCACTCGCCTCGAACTCGAACTGAGTCAGGCCCGCCTTGCTCGCGCGCAGGACTTGGCACGGATGGGAAGCTTCGAGTGGAAGGTCGGCTCACCAGAGCCTGTGTTCTCGACCGAAGCGTTGCGCGTCTTCCAATTCGACCCCGGCACCTCATTGCCGTTTCGCGATCTGTTGCGGATGATGCCGAAGGAAGAGCGGCGCGGAAAACGCACGCTGCTCAGCGAAACGCTGCAAAGCCAGGGCAATCTCACACGGGACATTCCGTTGGTGCTGCCCGATGGCCAAGTGCACATCATCCACACTGAAGCATCCCCGGAACTCAACGAGCACGGTCAACTGGTCGGCTACACCGGCATCGTGCAGGACGTGACGGACCGATGGAATGCCGAGCACAAGATCCGCCAGCTGGCAAATTTCGACTCGTTGACCGGTCTGCCCAACCGCAATCAGCTGATCGAACGCACGGAGCGAGCACTCGATGCGGCGCGCCGGATGGGTCACCAGGTGGGACTGCTGGTGATCGACCTGGACCGCTTCAAGGTCATCAACGACACGCTTGGCCATGGTGCCGGCGACGATCTGCTGATCGAAGTGGCTCGTCGCCTGCGCTCATGCGTACGACACTCGGATCAGGTCACCGACAACCTGCTCGACTCGATGGGCACGCGCGCCTTCCGCACGCTCGAAGCCATGTGCCGCTTGGGCGGTGACGAATTCGTTGCGCTGCTGCCCGAAGTCATCGACGAACACGACGCCGAAATTGTGGCGGCGCGCGTGCTGGAGCAGATGCGTGCGCCGATCCACGTGGCCGGCCAGGAATGCTTCGTCACGGCTTCAGTCGGCATTGCGCTGTTCCCACGCGACGGCAGCAACGTAGCGGAGCTGATCCGAAACTCCGACGTGGCGATGTTCGCTGTCAAGGCACAGGGACGCAACGCCGCCACCGTTTACCGGCCCCAACTGGCTGGCAAAGGGCGCGAAAAGCTCGAACTCGAAAGCGCCCTGCACAAGGCCATCGAACGCGACGAGCTGGTGCTTTATTACCAACCGAAGATCGATGTGCGTGGCGCCCGCATGGTGGGTGTCGAGGCGCTGATGCGCTGGCAGCGTGGCAACACGCTCGTGCCACCCGGAGAGTTCATTCCGCTGGCAGAAGAAAGCGGTTTGATCCGGCCGCTCAGCGAATGGGCCATTCGTGAAGCGGCCCGCCAGGCCAGGGTTTGGCTCGATGCGTTTGGCTTTGCCGATTCGATCGCGGTCAACTTGCCCAGCCGGATGTTCGACCGAGGCGACCTGGTCGAGATGATCCATGAGGCGGTGGTTTCCAACGGGGTTCCACACCACTCGCTGGTGCTCGAGATCACCGAGAACTCGCTGATGAAGGACCTGCAAAGCGTGATTCCTTCGCTGCACCGGCTCAACGAGATTGGGGTCGAGATTTCGATCGATGACTTCGGCACGGGCTATTCGTCGCTGGCCTATCTGACCACCTTGCCGATCAGCGAGCTGAAGATCGACCGCGGCTTCATTCGCGATCTCGGCATGACGCCGCAGAGTTCCGCCGTCGTCACAGCCATCATCGCGCTGGCGCGCTCGCTGGGGCTGCGCGTGGTGGCCGAGGGTGTCGAGAACCTGCGTCAGATGGAGGTGCTGCATCGACTCGGCTGCGGCGTGATGCAAGGCTTCCTGTTCAGCAAGCCCAAGCCTGCTGACGAGATTCAAGCTTGGTTGGAAGGCACAGTGCTGCCTCGAACGGCCTCGTGGATCGGGTTGGCGACTGACGAAGTGTCGAGCGAGCCTTCGCGCAACTTGACCCCCAAGCCCGTGCGTACACCCAACAACGCGAGCTGAGCGATGGGAAACATGACACCGCCGACCAAGGGCGGCGTCGCGGCAGATGCACCCGGCACTGCCACGGCCGCCTCTGCTGAGGCGCGCTCAGCGCAACTGGCCAAGGCGGCTCTGCGTCGGTTGGCTCAGGACAAGCTGGAGCCGACTCCGGACAACTACGCGCGGGCCTACCAGGCCGAGCAGGGGATCGCTCCGACTGCGGGCGACTCGCTGGCCGGACTGATCGAGTCCATCGTCCGGGGCATCGAGCGTGGCGGCAAGCAGTGGACGCTCGCGCGCAAGAAGGACAGCCTGCAACGTGTGCTGAGCGGCAGCCGCGGCGATGCCAACCGGCTGCAGCAGCGTCTGCGGCAATTGGTCAGCAGTTGGGAAACCGACAATCCTGCCGACGCGGCCGCTGCGCCCGAGGCCCAAGAAGCCTTGACCGAAACGGCAGCTGCGGCGCCAGAGCCGCCGCTCAGCGTGGAGTCGGCAAGCGGCATAACGGCCGCGATCGATTCGGCGAGCAGCGCAGCCGATGCATCTCCCCGTGTGGTTGCTGCGCTCGGCCAGACGGTGGTGCGCGCCCTGCCAGCGAAAGACAGCAACGGCGACCTTGCCGCTGCCATTGCGCAGGCGGCGCAGCGTATCCAGAGTGAAGGCGCCAGCGAAACGGCGGCGAGTGAGCTTGAGGGCCTGTGCGAGCGGGCGGATTGGGTGCTGCAACACCGTGAGCACCTTTTCGAGCAGATCAGCGGCCTGTGCATCGAACTGACGGCCAGCCTGACCGATCTGGCCGAGGACGACAGCTGGGCGCGCGGCCAGTGCGATGCGATGCGGCTGACCGTGGAAGAAGGCTTGACCGCGCGCGGCATCAAGTCGGTCAGCGAACTGCTTCGCACCACGCGCGTCAAGCAGGCCGAACTGCGCAGCGAGCGCGA
>CANHOE010000086.1 GCA_947462175.1 Burkholderiales bacterium
GTCAAGCATGGCAGGCGCCTGAACAGCTCATCGGGACTCGTCGGGTTGCGAATGGAGGACATCCACCAGCGCGTCCAGCCGCTCGTGGCTCATGAAACTGCACATGGTGCGATCGTTGACCAACAGCACCGGCGCGTCGGCGCAGGCACCCAGGCATTCGCTTTGTTGCAGCGTGATCAGGCCGTCGGCGGTGGTTCCGCCCTGTTCGATGCCCAGCTTGCGGCACAGATGCTCCAGCGCCTGTTGTCCATCGCGCAATTGGCACGGCAGGTTGGTGCAGACATTGATCTTGAAGCGCCCGACCGGCCGCTGGTTGTACATGTTGTAGAAGGTCGTTACCTCGTGCACGGCGATCGGCGGCATTCCGAGGTAGTCGGCGACCCCTTTCTCCGTTTCAGCGGAGACGTAACCCTGTTCCTGCTGCACGATCGACAAGCAGGCCATGACCGCCGACTGCTTCTGGTCGGCCGGATACTTCGCCACCTCGCGCGCAAAGCGTTCCAGCGTGGAGGCGGGAAAAACGGCTGACGACTGCATGGAATCACTCACCGGTCGATCTCTCCGAAAACGATATCCATCGTGCCGATGACCGCAACCGCGTCCGCGATCATGTGGCCGCGCGCCATTTCGTCGAGCGCCGCCAAGTGCGCAAACCCAGGCGCACGGATCTTCAGGCGGTACGGCTTGTTTGCACCATCGCTGACGATGTAGATGCCGAACTCGCCCTTGGGGTGTTCCACCGCCGCATAGGCTTCACCCACCGGAACGTGGAACCCTTCGGTGAACAGCTTGAAATGGTGGATCAGCTCTTCCATGCTCGACTTCATGTCGACACGAGAAGGCGGCGCCACCTTGTGGTTCGACGTGATCACCGGACCCGGATTCACGCGCAGCCAAGCCAAACACTGCTGGATGATCCGGTTCGACTGACGCATTTCCTCGACGCGAACCAGGTATCGGTCATAGGTGTCGCCATTGACGCCGACAGGAATGTCGAAATCGAGATGCTCGTAGACATCGTAGGGCTGCTTCTTGCGCAGGTCCCACTCGACTCCCGAGCCACGCAGCATCGGCCCGGTGAAGCCGAGGTTCAGCGCACGTTCCGGCGGCACCACGCCGATTCCCACGGTACGTTGCTTCCAGATGCGGTTGTCGGTCAACAACGTTTCATAGTCGTCGACACACTTAGGGAAGCGCTTGGTGAAGTCATCGATGAAGTCGAGCAGGGTTCCTTGGCGGTTGTCATTGAGTGCTGACATCACCTTGGCGTTGCGGACTTTCGACGCCTTGTACTGCGGCATGGTGTCCGGCAGGTCGCGGTACACACCGCCAGGGCGGAAATACGCTGCGTGCATGCGCGCACCGGAGGCTGCTTCGTACATGTCGAACAGATCCTCGCGCTCGCGGAAGCAGTAGATGAAGATGTTCATCGCACCGCAATCGAGGCCATGCGCACCAAGCCACATCAGGTGGTTGAGCAGCCGCGTGATTTCACTGAACATCACGCGGATGTACTGGGCGCGCACGGGCACGTCGACACCCAGCAAACGCTCGATGGCCAAGCAGTAGGCATGCTCGTTGCACATCATCGACACATAGTCGAGACGATCCATGTACGGCAGCGACTGGATGTAGGTCTTGCTCTCAGCGAGCTTTTCAGTCGCGCGATGCAGCAGGCCGATATGCGGATCGGCGCGCTGGATGACCTCGCCGTCGAGTTCGAGTACCAAACGAAGCACGCCGTGTGCCGCCGGGTGCTGCGGGCCGAAATTCAGCGTGTAGTTCTTGATGTCGGCCATGTCAGTGGAGACCGCCGTAGTTGTCTTCGCGGATGATCCGTGGCGTGATATCGCGCGGTTCGATCGTGACCGGCTGGTAGATCACGCGCTTCTTCTCAGGGTCGTAACGCATCTCCACGTTGCCCGAGGTCGGGAAATCCTTGCGGAACGGGTGACCTATGAAGCCGTAATCCGTCAGGATGCGACGCAGATCGAGGTGCCCATCGAAGATGATGCCGTACAGGTCGAAGGCTTCTCGCTCGAACCAGTTGGCGGAGCTCCAGACCTCATTCAGGGAGGCTACAGACGGCACCTCGTCGTCGATGCAGAAGACCTTCAGACGCAAACGCCAGTTCAAACTGACCGACAGCAGGTGCGAAACGACGCAAAAGCGCAGCCCAAGCCACGGTTCATCACGGTATTCAGAGTAATCGACCCCGCACAGGTCGATCAGTTGCTCGAAACGCAAGGCCGGGTCGTCGCGAAGTGTCAGTGCCACCTCGCGGTAATCAGCGGCAGACACAGTGATCGTGATCTCGCCACGGTCGGCAACCAGCGTGTTCAACCGCGAGCCCAGTGCGACTTCGAGGGCCTGCTGGAGCGCTTCGAGATGGATCATGGGGCGCGGTTCAGAAAGCGTCGATCAGCGGGCGATGGTGTTTTCACGGCGGATCTTGGATTGCAGTTGCAGGATCCCATACAGAAGCGCTTCGGCAGTGGGCGGGCATCCTGGCACGTAGACATCGACGGGCACGATGCGGTCGCAGCCACGCACCACCGAATAGCTGTAGTGGTAATAACCACCGCCGTTGGCGCAGGAACCCATGCTGAGAACCCAACGCGGCTCAGCCATCTGGTCGTAAACCTTCCGCAGCGCCGGTGCCATCTTGTTGCACAGCGTGCCTGCGACGATCATCAGATCGCTCTGCCGCGGGCTGGGCCGGAAAAGCATGCCGAAACGGTCGATGTCGTAGCGTGCAGCACCCGCATGCATCATTTCGACAGCGCAACAGGCAAGGCCAAAGGTCATCGGCCACAGCGAGCCCGTCTTTGACCAGTTGATGACGGTGTCCAGACTGGTCGTGACAAAGCCTTCCTTCAGGACGCCTTCAATGCCCATCGTTCATTCCCAATCCAGCGCCCCTTTTTTCCATTCGTAGACAAAGCCCACGACCAGGATGCTGAGGAACAACATCATCGACAAGAAGCCCGCCATACCGATCTCCCGCAACGAAACCGCCCACGGGAAGAGAAAGGCAATTTCGAGGTCGAACAAAATGAACAGGATCGCCACCAAGTAGTAGCGTACGTCGAACTTCATCCGCGCGTCTTCGAAGGCTTCAAAGCCGCATTCGTACGGCGAGTTCTTTGCCGAGTCCGGGCGATGAGGGCCCAGTATGAAACCGAGGACCTGCGGCAACACGCCGACCAACACACCGACCAGTATGAACAGGATCACCGGCAAATATGGTTGCAGGTCCATGACGCCCTTGAATAACCTCTTGATCGCTGAAGCAAGTGGTTTGATCCACTCGAAATTCTGGTGCCGACGGCGAGACTCGAACTCGCACAGCTTTCGCCACTACCCCCTCAAGATAGCGTGTCTACCAATTTCACCACGTCGGCTCGCCACCACTGTGCTGAGACTCAATGTTTGCGCGAGGACGCAAGTCTCAGTACAGCCTCAAATTTTACCCTCAAACCAGCCCTGATTCGGCGTTCAGATGCCCTGAGATGATGAGGCTCACTCAGTGAGCTCCTGCTTACTTGGTCGGGATGGCACCCGCACCGGAAGCCGGTAAGGCGGGCGCGGCCAATGATGGCGATGAGTCGGCACCGCCAGACCCCGGAATCTGCGTAGCAGCACCCGCGGAAGGTGCTGATGCCGGCGTCGTGATCGCAGGGCGGTCCAGCACGCTTCCGGCGGGGCCCTTGGCGCGATCGTTCGACAGGAACGCCAACAGCAGCGTGCAGGCAAAGAAGATCGCGGCACAGACTGCAGTCGATCGAGAAAGGAAGTTTGCACTGCCGGTAGCACCGAACAGGCTGCCCGAGGCGCCGCTGCCAAAAGACGCTCCCATGTCGGCGCCCTTGCCGTGCTGCACGAGCACCAGGCCGATCATCACCAGCGCCGCCAGGATCTGGATCACTACCACCGCATTCAACAGCAAGTTCATGTTCTCGACTTTCCAGTAGAACCCAGCGCGACGTGAGACGCCGCGCGACAAATGGCAGAGAAATCAGCCGCCCTGAGGGACGCCCCGCCCACCAAGGCACCATCGATGTCGGGTTGCGCAAACAGTTCCTGCGCATTGCCCGCATTGACGCTGCCGCCGTACAGAAGACGCATCTCGGAAGCTCGCGTGCTGGCGGCGGCCAATTGTCCGCGCAGTACCGAATGCACCGCTTGTGCCTGTGACGGCGTGGCGGTCAAACCGGTGCCAATGGCCCAGATCGGCTCGTAAGCCACGACGATCTGAGAAACGCAGTGACCCAGTGTGTGAATCACAGCAGACAGTTGGCGCTTGACCACCGCCTCCGTCGAGCCGCCATCACGCTCTGCCCGCGTCTCACCGACGCAGACGATCGGCGTCAGTCCGTGCGCAAGCGCCAAACGGGCCTTGTCGGCCACCAGGGTGTCCGATTCAGCATGATGGAGGCGGCGCTCCGAGTGACCGACGATCACGTGGCGGCAGCCAAATTCCGCAAGCATCGCCGCGGCCACCTCACCGGTGTACGCGCCGAGCTCATGCTGCGAGCAGTCCTGAGCACCCCAGCCGATGCCGCTGCCCTGCAGCGACAGCGCGACATCAGTCAGGTAAGGAAACGGACAGCACACGCTGACCTCTGCATCGAATGGCCCGGCAGCACGCAGCGCAGCAAGCAGCTCGACATTGGTGACGCGCGTGCCGTTCATCTTCCAATTGCCAACGACCAATGGGAGCCTGCCACCCATGACATGAGGAGTTGTGGGACTCACCATGAGAGCACCAGCTTTCCGACATGTTGATTCGACTCCATGAGCGCATGCGCTTGGGCCGCTTGCCCCGCCGGGAATACCTTGAAGACCACCGGCCTGACCGCCTTGCGTTCGATCCAGCGCCACGCGGTGGCACGCAATTGACGCGCGATGGCCGATTTGAACGCCGTCGAGCGAGCACGCAAGGTCGACCCGGTGATTGTCAGCCGGCGAGTCAACAACGCGGCAGCATCGAACCTCGCCTGCGAGCCACCTTGCACTGCAATGATCGCCAGACGCCCATCCGTGGCCAGACAACTCACCTCACGGGCCACATAGTCGCCAGCAATCATGTCAAGGATCACATCGACGCCACGTCCAGCTGTCAATCGCATCACCGCATCGGAAAAATCCTCGGTGCGGTAGTTGATCGCGTGATGGGCACCCAGCGCCAAGCAGGCAGCCGCTTTTTCCTCCGTCCCCACCGTGACCAGCACGGTGGCGCCGGCCGCGCGAGCCAGTTGGATCGCGGTCACGCCAATACCGCTGCTGCCGCCCTGAATCAGCAGGCTTTCGCCCGCTTTCAAGCCGGCTCGATCGAAGACGTTGGACCACACGGTAAAGCAGGTTTCAGGCAGGCTGGCAGCCTCGATGTCGGTCAGGCCATCGGGCACCGGCAGACATTGGTCGACTGGCGCAATGCAGTGGTCGGCATAGCCGCCGCCAGAGACCAGCGCGCACACCCGGTCGCCAACTTTCAGACCGGCTTGGCGCAGCGCGTCGCCATCGCCAGAGACGATCACCCCGGCCACTTCCAGACCGGGCAGATCCGAAGCGCCGGCAGGTGGTGGATACAGACCCTTGCGCTGCAACACGTCCGGTCGGTTGACCCCCGAAGCCGACACGGCGATCAAGGCCTCACCCGCTCCAGGCACTGGTGTGGCGCGCTCGCCGGGCCGCAATACCGCCGGCGGCCCGAAGACGCTGATTTCAATGACTCTCATCGTGATGAGGTGACGGTCGCCGCCTGGGAACCGGGCCATTGGATGCCCGGTGCCCAGCGGACACGACTCAGTGCGTTGAGCTCATTCCTGAGCGTTGGCCGCGGGTGCAGGCTGCTGATCGCGCTCGATCAGCGCTTTCATCGACAACTTGACGCGACCCTTCTCGTCGGTCTCGAGCACCTTGACCTTGACGATCTGGCCTTCCTTCAGGAAGTCGGTGACCTTCTCGACGCGCTGGTGGGCGATCTGGCTGATGTGAAGCAGGCCATCTTTGCCCGGCAGCAGGTTGACCAGAGCGCCGAAGTCCAGGATCTTGACGATCGGGCCCTCATAGACCTTGCCGATCTCGACCTCGGCGGTGATTTCCTCGATGCGCTTCTTGGCTTGAGCAGCCTTCTCAGCGTCGGTGGAGGCGATCGTGATCGTGCCGTCTTCGCCAATGTCGATCGTCGTGCCGGTTTCCTCGGTCAGCGCACGGATCGTCGCGCCACCCTTGCCGATCACGTCACGGATTTTCTCCGGGTTGATCTTCATCGTGTACAGACGAGGAGCGAACTGGGAAACCTCGGTGTTGGCCGAGCCCATCGCCTCGACCATCTTGCCGAGGATGTGCAGACGCGCTTCCTTGGCCTGAGCAAGCGCCACCTGCATGATTTCCTTGGTGATGCCCTGGATCTTGATGTCCATCTGCAGGGCGGTCACGCCGGCTGTGGTGCCAGCCACCTTGAAGTCCATGTCACCCAGGTGATCTTCGTCACCCAAGATATCGGTCAACACAGCGAACCGGTTGCCGTCCTTGATCAGGCCCATCGCAATGCCCGCCACGTGCGCCGTCAGCGGCACGCCTGCGTCCATCAGCGCCAGGCAACCGCCGCACACCGAGGCCATCGAGGAAGAGCCATTGGACTCGGTGATTTCCGAGACCACACGCATCGAGTACGGGAAGTCGGCACGATCGGGCAGCACCGCGACCAGCGCGCGTTTGGCCAGGCGGCCGTGGCCGATCTCGCGGCGCTTCGGAGTGCCGACACGACCGGTTTCACCGGTGGCGAACGGCGGCATGTTGTAGTGCAGCATGAAATGCTCGCTGAACTCGCCGGCCAGCGCATCGATCTTCTGCGAGTCGCGATCGGTACCGAGCGTGGCAGCGACCAATGCCTGCGTTTCACCTCGGGTGAACAGCGACGAGCCGTGCACGCGCGGCAGCACGCTGTTGCGGATTTCGATGGCGCGCACGGTGCGCGTGTCGCGACCGTCGATGCGCGGCTCGCCCGAGAGGATCTGGCTGCGCACGATCTTGGCTTCGATGTCGAACAGCACGTTCTCGACCTTCACCTTGTCAACGACGGCACCCTCAGCGGCCAGCGCGGTCAGCGTGTTCGCGGTGACTTCGCGCGTGGCCTGGGTGCGGGCCTGCTTCGAGCGAATCTGGTAAGCAGCGCGCAGCGGCGCTTCGGCCAAGGCGACGACCTTGGCGATAAAAGGCTCGTCCTTCGCAGGCGCGGCCCAGTCCCAGGCCGGCTTGCCGGCGTCGCGGACCAGCTCATTGATCGCAGCGATCGCAATCTTGCTCTGCTCGTGGCCGAACACCACGCCACCGAGCATGACCTCTTCGCTCAGTTGCTTGGCTTCCGACTCGACCATCAGCACCGCGGCCTGCGTGCCAGCGACGACCAGGTCCATGGCCGAGTCGAGCAGTTGCGTCTTGCCGGGGTTGAGAACGTACTCGCCGTTGATGTAGCCAACGCGTGCCGCGCCGATCGGACCGTCGAACGGGATGCCGGAGATGGCCAGCGCGGCACTCGAGCCGATCAATGCAGCGATGTCGGCCGAAACCTCAGGGTTCAGCGACATCACGTGAACGACGACCTGCACCTCGTTGTAGAAGCCTTCCGGGAACAACGGACGCAGCGGGCGATCGATCAGCCGCGAGGTCAGTGTTTCCAGCTCGCTCGGACGGCCTTCGCGCTTGAAGAAGCTACCAGGAATTTTGCCGGCGGCGTAGGTCTTTTCGATGTAGTCGACGGTCAGCGGGAAGAAATCCTGGCCCGGCTTGGCGTTCTTGGCCGCCACCACCGTGGCCAGCACGACGGTGTCTTCGATGTTGACGATGACCGCGCCGCCCGACTGGCGGGCGATTTCGCCGGTTTCCAGCACCACGGTGTGCTGGCCCCATTGAAAGGTCTTGGTGACTTTGTTGAACATGCTCATGTGTGTCTCCGGTTGAGATCAGCGCCTTGCGGGTGGCGCCTTCGTACCCAGAGCTGCAGCATCCTGGCGCGATGCCATTCCAGCGACGTTCACTGACGAACGCCTGTGGAATGACACATCGTCATCGTTGGGTGCCTGGCTCAAAACGAGAAGAGCCTGTGCTGGGGACCCAGACAGGCTCTTTGCTTCGCTCGGCAGATTACTTGCGCAGACCCAGCTTCTGGATCAGTGCGGTGTAACGGTCTGCGTCACGGTCTTTCAGGTAGGCCAACAGACTCTTTCGCGTGTTGACCATCTTCAGCAAACCACGGCGTCCGTGGTGGTCTTTCAGGTGCGTCTTGAAGTGCGGCGTCAATTCATTGATGCGTGCCGTCAACAGAGCCACCTGAACTTCAGGAGACCCGGTGTCGTTGGCGCTGCGCGCATTGGCCTTGACGATTTCTGCCTTTTGGGCAACGGTAGCGGTCATGTTGTTTCCTTCTGATGAAGCCGACAGTGCACAGTGGATGCGGGCTTCATGTGTGGACTTGCGGTCGCGGGTGGAACTTCCCGCGCCGTGCAAACACTGGGGGCGAACCTGCCCTCAGCCAGTCGATTATAGCCCGCTCAGAGCGTTCCGAGCGGCCACCGTGGCCGGACGTTGAAGTCGTGGTCGATGCGGGCTTCGACCTTATTGCGCTGCCAGCGCATCGCCGCTGCCAGCGCGATCATCGCGCCGTTGTCGGTGCACAGCGCCAATTCCGGGTAGTGCAACTTGAAGTGGCGCCGCGCGGCCTGCTCGCCCAGTTGCGTGCGCAGCAGTGTGTTGGCGCCAACGCCGCCGGCCACCACCAGGCGATCCAATCCGGTCGAATCCAAAGCGCTCAACGACTTGCGCACCAGCACATCGACGATCGCCGTCTGTGTGCTGGCGGCCAGATCGGCTTGGTCCTTGGCGCTTGGCGATGGCCCCAGTTTGCGCAGCGTCACCATGACCGCCGTTTTCAGGCCTGCAAACGAAAAGCTCAGATCGCCGCTGCGCAGCATGGGTCGTGGCAAGTCGAACCGGGTCGGATTGCCATGGGCGGCGAGTGCTGCCAGTGCAGGGCCACCGGGATACCCCAGCCCCAGCAACTTGGCCGATTTGTCGAACGCTTCTCCCGCCGCGTCGTCGATGGTCTCGCCAAGCAGGGTGTAGGCACCGACGTCGTCGACCTGCATAAGCTGGGTGTGTCCGCCCGACACCAGCAAGGCGACAAACGGAAACGTGGGGGGCTGAGCGCTGAGAAACGGCGACAGCAGATGCCCTTCGAGGTGATGCACGCCCAGCACCGGACGCCCCAGTGAAGCGCCGAGAGCACAGGCCACGCCTGCGCCGACCAGCAATGCACCCGCCAGCCCCGGACCTCGGGTAAAGGCAATCATGTCGATATCTTGCAACTCGGCTCGTGCCTCGCGCATCACTTCGCGGGTCAACGGCAGCACCCGGCGGATATGATCCCGTGAGGCCAGTTCGGGCACCACACCACCGTAGGCGCGGTGCATGTCGATCTGGCTGTACAAAGCCTGTCCGCGTAGCCGAGGCAGGCCTTCGGCACCGGCTTCAA
>CANHOE010000087.1 GCA_947462175.1 Burkholderiales bacterium
GAACAGGTTGCTGCGGACGATAGGTGTTTGCTGAAAGACCGTCCATCGTGTTCCTCGTCCATGCCTGTTCGCCAGCTCTATCAGCAGACCCTCGCTGAGCGCGGCTTCAGCACCGATGCGTCGCAGCTGGCGGCGATCGATGCGCTGGAGCGCTGCGAAAACGAGTGGATCGCCTACAAGTCACGGCGCCGAAACACCTTGACTCGTCTGCTGATCCGCCCCGATATTCCTCGCGGCGTCTACTTGTACGGCGGAGTCGGTCGCGGCAAGAGCTTCCTCATGGACTGCTTTTTCAATGCAGTGCCATTGCAACGCAAGGTGCGCCTGCACTTTCATGAGTTCATGCGCGAGGTGCATCGGGAGCTGGCCGATCTGCATGGCACGGTGAACCCCTTGGAGGAGCTGGGCAAGCGGATGTCGCGGCGCTTCCGGCTGATCTGCTTCGACGAGTTTCATGTCGCCGACATCACCGATGCGATGATCCTGTACCGGTTGCTTGAATCGCTGTTCAATCATCGAGTGAGCATTGTCACTACCTCCAACTTTCACCCGGATGGTCTGTACCCCAATGGCCTGCACCGCGAACGCATCCTGCCGGCCATCGAGCTGCTGAAAGATCGCCTGCAGATCGTCAATGTGGATGCAGGCACCGATTACCGCAGGCTCACGCTGGAACAAGTCGAGACGTATCACACGCCGCTGGGCCCGGCGGCCGACGTCGCCATGATGTCCACCTTCGAGCGGCTCGCCGAAGCCAAGGACGAGAATCCGGTGATGAACATCGAGCACCGCACACTGAGGGCGCGGCGTAGAGCGGGTGGTGTGGTGTGGTTCGATTTCCAGGAGCTGTGTGGTGGCCCTCGCTCACAGAACGACTATCTCGAACTGGCGTCGCGCTTTCACACCGTGCTCCTGTCCGGCGTCGTGCAGATGTCGCCCCGACTGGCGTCTGAAGCACGGCGTTTCACCTGGCTGGTCGATGTGTTGTACGACCGGCACGTGAAGCTGATACTGTCGGCCGAAGTGGCGGCCGAGGAGTTGTATACCGTCGGGCCGCTGTCCCATGAATTTCCCAGAACGGTGTCGCGATTGCACGAAATGAGATCTGCTGAATTCCTTGCTTTGGCTCGCCGTCATGTCGAGACCGCACTGACGTGATGCGACCGTTGGCTGTCCCGATCAGGCCGTGGGTGCTGGCGTTGGCCGTCCTTGCTGTGAGCCAGTTTGCCTCGGCAGCAGCGTCGGACGAGAAGAAACACCTCGCCGAGGCACGCGCCCGAGCCGATGCCGACCTTGCCGCGCAGGAAGCGGAGTGTCAGACCCGTTTTGCGGTGACGCCCTGTTTGCTCGACGCCCGGGAGAAGCACCGCGCCATCGTCGATCCACTTCGGCGCGATGAGTTGACGGTTGACGAGCGTGAGCGCAAGCAGCGCGCGGCCGATCGGCTGGGCCATCTGAGCCGAAAGGCCGTGGCCGCGCGCGAAGCCGCCAGCGCTGCCGCAGCCGCAGCAGCGTCGGCGCCAGACTTGTCCGATACCGGCACCAGAACCAGCAAACCCCTGTTACCGATTCGACCGCGACTGCGGTCTGGGGCTGCATCCGAGCCGCTTGCTACCGGTGAGGCCGCGTCAACGCCGTCGGCGGAGTCACCCGCCCCGAAACCGCGCCGCGCGCATGCCTCTAAGCGGCTATCACCAGCGCCTCACCCGGACGCGGCGCAGCGTGCGGAAGACCGCGTCCGCCAGGCTGAGGAGCGAAAAGCTCGGGTTCTGGCACGCAATGCCGAGCGCGCTGCGAAGAAGCCTCCGGCCGCGCCGTTACCGGTGCCCAGCGACCCCGCTGCGGCCGCGACGTCCAGCCCTGCGCGTTGATCAACCACAACGGACCGCTCGGCGCGTGAGCCGGATCAGCGGTCGAGTGATTCGACGCGCACCAGCGCAAGTGAGAGGTTGTCGCCACCGCCCCGCGCGCGTTGTCGGGCCTTGTCGACCAGCATTTCGGTTGCCTCGCGCGGGGGCAAGGCACCGACGATGGCGCCGAGTTCCTTCGGGGTGAAGTAGTGCCACAGCCCGTCGCTGCAGGCAAGCACGCTGTCGCCAGGTTCCAGGCTTTCTATGCGTGTGACGGCGAGCGGTGGATCTTGTATGGCGCCCAGGCAACCTGTCAGCAGATTGGACTGTGGATGGCTGTTCGCATCCTCTTCTGACAACTGCCCTTCATTGACCAGCCGCTGCACATAGGAATGATCACTGGTGCGTGTGATCATCTCAGCCCCGCGGAAAAAATAGACCCGCGAATCGCCAGCGTGCACGATATGGCACTCGCGATTGGGGCTGATCAGGAAGGCCGCGACCGTGCTGTGCGGTTCTTCTTCCGAGGTGATTGCTGTCAGCTTGATCATCAGATGCGCTTCCAGCACGAGTTGCTTCAGTGTCTCGGCAGGATCATCGCGGCTGGGCGCGTAGCGCTCGAACAGTTGCTGCGCGGTCAGGATCACTTGATCGGCCGCTTTGCGCCCCCCACTCTTGCCGCCCATGCCGTCGGCCAGCACGCCCAGCGCGCAGCCTGGGACTCGCGTGTGCGGCATGATTTCGACCTGATCCTGCTGATACGCGCGGTCCCCGCGATGGATGCCTGTGGCGGCTGACAGCCGGTGGCCGTGCGAGGTGGAAGTCATGCAGAAAACTATAATCGCAGCAACCGCCGGAAACTCGTGAAGAGTGCGCAGCGGTACCCAAGATGAACATCGAACTGAACTCATTGCCACTGCCACCATCGGCATGACCCGAAGCGCCTTGGCAAGGGTGGAAGCATGAGTCCTCTGCACAGTGCGGTGCAGCAGGCATTTGCCGCAACTGGCAGTCTGGCGCAGGCCGACCCCGGATATACCGAGCGCGAGGTGCAGTCCCGTATGGCGCTGGCAGTGGCCGAGGCCATCGATGCGCGCACCACGCTGGTCGCCGAGGCCGGCACTGGTGTCGGCAAGACTTTCGCGTACTTGGTGCCCACCCTGCTTTCTGGCGCACGGGCGATGATCAGCACCGCGACCAAGAGCCTTCAGGATCAGTTGTTCTTGCGCGACCTGCCGCGCTTGCGACACGCCTTGGCGCTACCGACGACGCTGGCGCTGCTGAAGGGCAGGGCCAGTTACCTCTGCACCCACCGCCTCAAGCAGGCTCGGCACACCATCGATCTCGGCGATCGATGGGCGGTCCGCGCCCTGGCGAAGATCGAGACGTGGACACAGATCACTGCGACCGGTGATCTCGCCGAAATCGACGGACTGGACGAGCGCAGCAGCGTGATCCCGCTGGTCACTTCGACGCGCGAGAACTGCCTGGGCAGCGAGTGCCCGGACTACCGCGCCTGCCATGTGATGAAGGCGCGGCGTGATGCGATGGCGGCTGACGTGGTGGTCGTCAATCACCACTTGTTCTTTGCCGACATGAGCCTGCGCGAAAGCGGCGTCGCTGAGTTGCTGCCGAGCGTCGAGGTGGCGGTGTTCGATGAGGCTCATCAGCTGGCCGAGGCGGGAGTTGCATTTCTTGGCGTTACGCTGTCCAGTGGTCAGTTGCTGGACACGGCGCGCGACATGCTGGCCACGGGCTTGCAACAGGCGCGCGGTTTGGCTGCTTGGCAGGAGCTCGCGGCGACCTGTGACCGCGCAGCGCGCGACCTGCGGCTGGCCTGCGTCGGCACAGCGGGCACCGATGGCTCGTCGCGCGCCGTACGCGGCTCGATGAAGCTGCGGTGGGATGAGCGTGCAGAGCGGCCGCTGTTCGGCGCAGCATTGACGCAGGTCGCTGTTGCCTGCGCTGCAGCGCATGAAGCGCTGGACACGGTATCCGAGCTGTCCCCGGATTTCGCCAAGTTGGCTGACCGCATGTCCAGTCTGCATGAGCTGACGCAGCGCTTCGCCGAGAAAGGGCTGCCCGGGCAGGTTCGCTGGATCGACGTCACCCCGAATCAGTGTCGGTTGGTCGAGTCGCCACTTGATATCCGGGACGCCTTGCGCGAGCAGATGGCCGCGGCGCCCAAGGCATGGATATTCACCTCGGCGACGCTGGGGGATGACGACCGTCTGTCATGGTTCACCGAGCCAGCCGGACTGACCGAGGCGACGACGTTGCGGGTTGGCAGTCCGTTCGACTACGCAGAGCATGCCCGGCTGTATGTGCCGCCCTCGTTCCCGAAGCCGGGCGAGCCGAACCACGCGCTCGACGTGGCGCGGTTGGCGGCAAGTTGCGCGCGCGCGTTGGGCGGACGCACCTTTGTGTTGACGACCACACTGCGGGCCTTGCAGGTCATCGGTGACACCTTGCGCACAGCGTTCGAATCAGCCGGTGACGAAATGACGGTCCTGATCCAGGGACAGCTTCCCAAGCGGCAGCTGCTGCAGATGTTCCTCTCTCAGCCACGCTCGGTGCTGGTCGGCTCCCAGACCTTCTGGGAGGGAATCGACGTACCTGGTGATGCGCTCCAGTGCGTTCTGATCGATAAGCTGCCGTTTCCGCCACCGAACGATCCCTTGGTCGAGGCACGCGTGAAGCGCCTGGAGGGCGAAGGCCGCAATGCGTTCAGCGACTACTTCGTGGCGGAGGCAGCGGTGTCGCTGAAGCAGGGTGCCGGTCGCTTGATCCGCAGCGAGACCGATCGTGGCTTGCTGGTTGTCTGCGATCCGCGTTTGACTGCCATGAGTTATGGCAAGAGACTGCGTCAGGCGTTGCCTGCAATGCCGCGACTGGAAGGCGAGGCCGAGGCGATGGCGTGGTTGGCTAAGCTGGCCGCTGATCGGTGAGCGTGGAGGCCTGATCGGAACAGGCGGCGATCACCAAAGCTGCCACCACGGCTTTTCAGCGTAATTGATGCCGTCACCTGTCAGCAGGGCGCTTTTTGGATAGTTGGTACGCAGAACCCGCTCAGCGTCGTCACGCAGTTTCTCCAAGCCCAACTTGTCGTAGCTGCGAGCGAGGATGGACAGGGCTTCCTCGGTTGCAGGCGAATACTGGAACTCCTGGATCGCGGCCTGAGCCCTGTTGGCCGCAGCCACGTAGGCGCCACGGCGATAGTAGTAGCGAGCCACGTGGACTTCGTACTGCGCCAGCGTATTGATGATGTAGCCCATGCGTTCCTTGGCATCGGCGACGTACTTCGAATTTGGATACTGCTCAATCAGCTGTTTGAAGGACTCGTAGGAGTCGCGCGCAGCTTGCTGGTCGCGCTCCGTCAGATCCTGCCGAGACAGCTTGCCCAGGAAGCCGAGGTTGTCGTTGAAGTTGATCAAGGCCCGCAGGTAGACCGCGTAGTCGATGGCCGGGCTCAGCGGATTGACCTTGATGAACCGATCGATTGTGGCCAGTGCATCAGCCTTGTCACCCGATTGATAGAGCAGGTAAGCACGTTCAAGTTGGGCTTGCTGCCCGAGCACCGTGCCCGCCCCCTTGCCCTCCAGTCGCTCATACATCTTGGCAGCACGGTCGAAGTTGCCGTTGGCCTGTTGGTCACGGGCCTCTTCATACAATTGTTCCGCGGCCAGGTTGTCGCTTGGATCCTTGGACGGCGCGGTTGAGCAGCCCGCCACACCGATGATCACGACAGCGGAGGCGATCAACCCGCAAGCACCGCGCAGATGGTGGCGCAAAGAGTTCATGATCGACGGTCTACGCAGCATCCCGACACCCCTGAAAAATGAAGCAGAAGTATACGGTCGGGCCTGACAGCGACGTCCTGCCGGCGCGATCCGAAGCCCTCTTACAGGTGGTGACCGACGAGGCTGGCGACGCCCCGGTCGAAGATGCCGCCGAGCGGCGCGAATCGACAGTGACAGCAGCGCTCCATGGCTCACGGATGGACAAGGCAGTGGTGGCGATGGCTGGTGAGTTTTCTCGCAACCACCTGCAGTCGCTGATCGAGGCCGGTCACGTGTGGGTCGATGGCGAACTCCAGGTGTCGGCATCGCGCAAGGTACACGCCGGGCAGCGTTTGGTCGTCGAGTTGATCCCCACCCAGGAATGCCAAGCGTTTCGGCCCGAGGCGATGCCTCTGTCCATCGTGTTCGAGGACGACGATGTGATCGTCATCGACAAGCCAGCCGGATTGGTCGTTCATCCGGCGCCCGGGAATTGGTCGGGGACGCTGCTCAACGGCCTTCTGGCACACCACGCGGCTGCTGCGACCTTGCCGCGCGCCGGCATCGTGCATCGGCTGGACAAGGACACCTCTGGGCTGATGGTGGTTGGCAAGACGCTGGTGGCGGTGACCGCGCTGGTGCGCCAGATCGCGGCGCGGGAGGTTCACCGAATCTATCTGGCCCTGTGTCACGGACGCTTCGAGCACGCGGCATTGCGCATTACCGCCCCAATTGGTCGCGATCCCCGCTCACGCGTTCGCATGGCAGTGGTGGCTGCCGGCGGCCGCGAGGCCCGGACCGATGTGGATCGGCTCGCCGTGCGAGACGACACCGCTGCCGGGCCACTGAGTGCGGTGCGTTGCACGCTACACACCGGGCGTACCCATCAGATCAGGGTCCACCTGGCTTCGGTCGGGCACCCATTGCTGGCTGACACCACCTACGGTGGGCGCGCTGCGGCCGGCCTGACGCGTCAGGCCTTGCACGCTGTGCGCCTGGGCTTCGCTCATCCCGTGACATGCCGGGCCATGGCGTTCGAGGCCGACCTGCCGGTCGATTTCGCTGCTGTATGGCAACTGATGACAAACGCTCGCTGACACGCGGTTCCTCCGGTACACTGTCAAGCGGTCTGTTGTAAGTAGAAAGTTCGGCCTTGGTGGCCGACGACCAGACCGCCGCTGATGTGAGTGCAGCCAACGCGAGAGTTTCTCCAGGCGCATGTCATTGCCGCACCGTAGTCGTGTCACGGCGCCACCCTGATGCAGGGTCTGCGCCTCGAACCGGCTGACGATTGAAGAGCCCGAACATCCACTGGCCGAGGCCGGTCGAGGACCATCACGATAGTCATGAACTCCCAGGATGCGAAGCGCGTCCTCCAAACTGCACTGATCTGCGCCCGAGAGCCGCTGTCGATCCGTGAACTGCGCACCTTGTTCGTCGACGAGGTCGATCCGGACACCATCCGCGGATTGCTCGATGAACTCGTGCGGGACTGGGAAGGCGAGGGTGTCGAGTTGGTGTCGGTCTCGACAGGCTGGCGCTTTCAGAGCCGGCCGGAGATGCGTGAGTTTCTCGATCGACTCAATCCGGAGAAGCCACCCAAGTATTCCCGCGCGGTGATGGAAACCTTGGCCATCATTGCGTACCGACAACCTGTCACGCGTGGCGACATCGAGGACATTCGCGGCGTGACCGTGGCAACACAGATCATCAAGCAGCTCGAAGACCGCGGTTGGGTCGAGGCGATCGGCTACCGGGAAACTCCGGGTCGTCCCGCCCTGCTGGCGACCACGCGGCATTTCCTCGACGATCTCGGTCTGGCCAGCCTTCAGCAGTTGCCGTTGATGTCCGGCGGCAGCAACCCGCAATGCTCTTTCGACGATCTGTTGGCCGCACTTCCGGTGGACGACTCCACCCCGGCCTTGGATCTTTCTCCTCACCCAGCGGCGGATGCCGTACCCATGGAACGTCCGAATGAACCCCAATCCTGATCACGCTGCCGAATCCGAAGGTGATGCCAGTCCCTCGGAGGCTCCCGAGTCAACGCTGCAGCCTGCCGAGAAGCCGGTACGCCGCAAGCGTGCAGTGAAGGTTGCGGTTGCTGAGGGCCACGATAAGCCCGAGGCGACCGCTGCTGTCGCGGCCTCTGACGCCATGTCTGATGACCCCGCGGCAGGCTCGCCTTCCGAACCCGGCGTTGTAGAGGGGGCGTCGACCGCCGACGAAACGAGCGATGGCGATTCAGCGCGCAAGGGGCGACGCCAGCGGCAACGGCGTCCCCGCGCCGACGGCGTTGATGCTGCAGGCTCTGATCATGAATTCAGTGAAAGCCGCGCCGAGGACGCTGCCGAGGAGGTGGGTGAGTCTGAGGCCGGTGGGCCTCCGGTTGTTCCTGCCGATGTGGGCGAGGTGTTCGCGCAGGTGCTCTCGGGGGAGTTCGACATCGAACCGCCAGCCGATGAGCCGGTCGCGCCGCCCAAGCGTGTGTTGCGTCCGGAGCCCGAAGCGCCGAAGCTGCACAAGGTGCTCGCCCAGTCGGGCATCGGCTCGCGCCGAGACATGGAACAGGCCATCGTCGACGGCCTGGTTGAGGTCAATGGTCAACTGGCACACACCGGACAGCGAATTTCGTTTGGCGATCAGATCAAGGTCAACGGCAAGCCGGTTCGGGTGCGCATCATTCCGCCGCCGCCGCGAATCATCGCGTACCACAAGCCCACGGGCGAAGTGGTGACCAACGACGATCCCGAGCACCGGCCGACGGTCTTCCGCCGGCTGCCCCGCCTGCCGCAGGGCAAGTGGCAGGCGGTGGGCCGCCTGGACATCAACACCGAAGGCCTGCTGCTGTTCACCAATTCGGGTGATCTGGCGAACCGTCTCATGCATCCGCGTTTCGGCGTGGAGCGAGAGTACGCGGTGCGTGTGCTCGGGACGCTCGACTCCGAGTCGAAGGCAATGCTGCTGGAAGGCGTCACCATCGACGGCCAGATGGCGAGTTTCCGTTCGATCGAAAACGGTGGTGGCGAGGGCTTGAACCACTGGTATCGCGTCGTCATCACCGAAGGTCGCAACCGCGAGGTGCGAAAGCTGTTCGATGCGGTCGACCTCACCGTCAACCGCCTCATTCGCATCCGTTACGGGTGCGTCGTGCTGCCCCGGGGGCTCAAGCGCGGGGTGTGGGTGGATCTGGAAGATTCCGATATCCGCGCCATTCGCCGGCTGGCGGGTGGCGAAGCCGAAGGGGGGGCGCGCGAGCCGCGTCCGAATGGTCGTGACGCGCAACAGTCGCGCGCGCCACGGGGGCGTGACAACGCGCAAAAAGGCGAGCGCCGCGATGGTCGCCCACCGCGCCCCGATCTGCCAAGCCGCGATCGGCCCTTCAGCGAAGGGCGTGGCCCACGCCAGCCGCAAGCCGAAGCCCCGTTGCGCACCGAGCGCTCGAGCGAGGACAGGCCGCCACGGGACGATGACCTCGACGACGACTTTGACCCATCGCGCATCCCCAACCCGTTGGAACAGACCTTCGACAAGCGTTTTGTGCAGAACCCGCGAACGCCCGCTGGCGGTCGCCAATTCCGCAGCGGTGGCGGCGGCTTCGGAGCCGGAGGCAGCGCGCCGTCCGCGCCTAGAAAAGGCGACGGACCCCGACAGCCCGATCCGATGCAGACATCGGTGGGCTACATCGGCGGTGATGCGTTCCACCGCAAGAACGCCCGAGGTGGCGGCGGCCAGGGCGGTGGCGGATATGGTGGTAACGGCGGCGGCGGTGGCGGCGGTGGGCGCAGCGGCGGCAACCGTGGCGGCGGCGGAAATGCCGGCGGCGGTGGCCGCCGAGGGCGCTGATCCGACCTTTGCCCGCAGTAGAATCCAAGGCTTTGTCTC
>CANHOE010000088.1 GCA_947462175.1 Burkholderiales bacterium
CGCACCGGCATGCACGACAGCAGACGGGTGAATCACGGCCTCTGCCGTACCACGACATTGAGCGGCCCATAGCTGAGTCAAGCGAGCGAAGCACAGGTAAGGATCGTCTGCGATGAGCGCTGCACCTCGGCGTTCGGCAGCATCACGATGCGCAGGAGACACGATCACACAGCCTGCCGAAGAAGTAGCCAGGGCCGGCAGATACCGCGGATTCGAAAGAAAAGAGATCGCGTCGCCGTCGGCGGCATCCAAAGATGCAATGCGACTGACGACGACCGACGGGTCGCCGATCAGTTCGGCGCCCAGCCGCGTTGCCAGTTCGCCTAACGCAAACCGAGTGACAGACTCACTTGGCGCCCTGTGCATTCAGCGCCTTGACCACCTTGTCGGTGATGTCGATCTTCGGACTGGCAAAGACTGCTTCCTGCAGGATCAGGTCGTACTTTTCCGTCTCGTAGATCTGCTTGATGACCTTGTTGGCACGCTCGACAACCGCAGACAACTCTTCGTTCTTGCGCTGCGTCAGATCTTCCTGAAACTCGCGGCGTTTGCGCTGAAACTCGCGGTCCTGATCGACGAGATCCCGCTGACGCTTGCCTCGCTCAGATTCGGACAAGGTTGGTGCCTCTTTGTCGAACTTCTCGCTGGCCGCCTTCAGTCTGCCGGCGATCTCGCCCATTTCCTTGTCCCGCTTGGAGAACTCGGCTTCCAACTTGGCTTGAGCAGCCTTGGCCGGATTGGCTTCACGCAGAACGCGGTCGCTGTTCACATAACCAATCTTGACTTCCTGGCTCTGGACGTGGCACGCAGCGAAGACCAGCAAAGAGGCAGCCAACGCATTCAAAGATAACCTGTTCATCAAAACGCAGTCCCGAGTTGAAATTGAAGACGCTGGATTCTATCCGTTGGCTCTTTCTTGATCGGTGAGCCATAGCTGATCTTGATGGGTCCAACGGGGGACACCCAACTGAAGCCGACGCCGATCGACGAGCGCAAACTGTCGAAGGACAGTCTGTCATCCACCCCCCACACATTGCCGACGTCCAGGTAAGTGAACCAGCGCAGTGTCCGGTCATTGCCAGTCCCAGGGAATGGCAGGTACAGCTCGCTGTTGATGTTGAGGCGTCGATTGCCACCGAGGTACGCACCGAGGTTATCGACCTGCCCCAATGAGCCTTGGTCGAACCCGCGCACTGTGCCGAGCCCTCCGCCGAAGAAGTTCTTGAAAATCGGGTAAGGCTTGTTGCCCAGGCCGCGGCCGTAACCCAGTTCTGCGTTGATGCCGAGGGTGACACGCCGGAACGGTGTGAAGTACTGCTGCAACTGGAGGTCGGCGCGAACATAGCGCTGATCGGCCAGGAAACTGCTGTCAATGTTCACTCGATACAAGCGCCCAGTGGTCGGCACGAGAGCACTGTCACGGCCGTCGCGCGACCAGCCAATGGTGAATGGAATTGCGGTGCTTTTCTGACCGAACTGTTCGCGATAACGGAAGTAGGTGTCTGGCAGGTTGTTGCTGCCACGGATTTCGGTCTGTTCAAGGCCCACGCCGAAAAACACCGTGTCGTACTCGCTGAAAGGCACCCCGAAACGGATCGATGCCCCGGGCGTTATCAGCTTGTAGTTCTCGCCCTGGCTGTTGAGGGGCTGCGCTGTGCGATAGAAGACATCGACCGCGCGTGAAATGCCGTCATCGGTGAAGTACGGATCAACCGTGCTCACCGAAATGGTCTGCTGCGATTTGCTGGTGTTGAATTCGATGCCCAGGAAGTTCCCGGTGCCGAATACGTTTTCCTGCTTGATCG
The DNA here is from genome assembly GCA_947462175.1 of Burkholderiales bacterium. GTDB lineage: Bacteria > Pseudomonadota > Gammaproteobacteria > Burkholderiales > Burkholderiaceae_C > PBB1. The sequence continues at coordinate 1,806 of CANHOE010000088.1, forward strand.
AAGCCGTGAAAGACACCTTATCCGCGCTGGAAAATCCAGCGCCAAGCAGGATGTTGCCCGTCGGCTTCTCCTTGATCGACACGGTCAGGTCGACTTGATCGGAGGTGCCTGGAACTTCGCTGTTGTCGACGGTGACGTCACTGAAGAATCCGAGCCGGTCGACGCGGTCGCGAGACAACTTGATCTTGGGACCGTCGTACCACGACGACTCGAACTGCCGAAACTCTCGGCGGACCACTTCATCGCGGGTTTTCGTGTTGCCCGCCACATTGATGTGCCGCACGTAGACACGTCGCTGGGTGTCTGCCTGCAAAACGAGCTCGACACGGCCATTGACGCGGTCAATCTCCGGGCGTGCCTCGACGCGGGCGAATGCATAGCCAAAGGTGCCGAACTTCTCGGTGAACGCCTTGGTTGTCGCCGCGACCTCCTCAGCCCGGTAGATCTGCCCGGGTTTGATGGTCACCAGCGCCTTGAACTCTTCTTCCTTGGAAAGGTACTGGCCCTGCAGCTTGACTGCGGTGACGGTGTATGGCTGACCTTCCTTGATGTTGATGGTGATCGAAATGTCTTGCTTGTCAGGCGAGATGGCGATCTGCGTCGATTCGACATTGAACTCGAGGTAGCCGCGGTTCAGATACCAGGCCTTCAGCGTTTCAATGTCCGCATTCAGCTTCGTACGCGAGTAGCGGTCAGACTTGGTGTAGAAGGACAGCAAGCCTGTCTCGTCGAGCTCGAACAGCGCCTTGAGTTCCTTTTCGCTGTAGTCCCGGCTTCCTAGGACTCGGATCTCTCGGATACGGGCAACAGCACCTTCGACCACGTTGAAGGTCACGTTGACTCGGTTGCGCTCCTGACGAGTGACCTTGGTGGTGACTACTACGCCATACAGGCTGCGGGTCAAATACTGGCGCTTGAGCTCCTGCTCGGCGCGGTCTGCCAGCGCGTTGTCGAACGGCTGGCCTTCACCGACGCCGAAATCCTTCAGCGCCTTGATCAGCGCTTCTTTTTCGAACTCCTTGGTGCCGACGAAATCAATGGCGCTGATGATCGAACGCTCCTCGACCACCACCACCACCACCGATCCAGCGATCTGGATACGCACGTCCTTGAACAGCCCGGTGGCAAACAACGCACGCAACGCCGCGACACCCTTTTCGTCGGTGTAGCTGTCACCGATGCGAAACGGCAGGGACGCAAACACGGTACCGGCATCGGTGCGTTGCAGGCCTTCCACTCGAATGTCAGTGAGTTGGAAAGGCTCAACCGCCCATGCGTTTGCGCTGAGCAGACCGATCGCGAGAAACGCGGATACCAGACAGTTTCGAAACGACGTCAGACAGGAAATGATTCGCAAGATGGGTCGCATAAGGAGAATTAAGGCAGGCCCACAAGGCGGACCACGTCGTTGAATAGCGCGATGGACATCAGCATCAGCATGATGGCCACACCACCGCGTTGCAGGCGTTCCAGCCACAACCCGGATACAGGGCGCCCCGTCGCCGCTTCGAAAAGATGGTACATGAGGTGCCCGCCATCAAGCATCGGCAGAGGCAGCAGGTTCAGTACGCCAAGACTGATGCTGACCACAGCAAGAAATCCGAGGTAGTAGGCCAGTCCCACACGCACCGACTGGCCCGCATAGTCGGCGATGGTCAGCGGGCCGGTGAGATTCTTCAGCGAGGCCTCGCCGATCAGCATGCGGCCGAACATCTTCAGGGTGAGCACTGACATGTCGAACGTGCGGGTCACCGCCTGCGACACGCCATCGAAGAAGCCATAGCGCACCAGAACCATTTCCGGAGGCCCGCCGATGAACGCTTCGATGCGTCCGACGCGCCGCTCGCCGTCCGCCACGGCAACCGGCTCGACATCGAGCCGCAAACGTTGCGAACCGCGCTCAACCAACCACTGCTGAGGCGCGATGACGGCCGCGGAGCCACTGGATCGGATCAGCTCACGCAGACTCGACGCGTCGGCGATGGCCATGCCATCGACAGACAGCACTCGGTCGCCAGCGCGCAGGCCGGCCTCCTCCGCGGGACCACCGGGCTTGATCTGACCCATGACGGGCTCGGCGTACGCACCACCCAACCCGATCCGCCGAATCAATTGGGCATCGACCTCTCGGTTGCCCAGTCGATCGAGTTCGAGCACAAAGCTCCGCTCGTGCTGACCACTCGCGTCGGCGACGCGCAGTTGCAGTTCCTCGCCGCGCAGGACGGCTTGCGTCACGTGCCAGACGAGATCGGTCATCGAGCGGACGTCGGTCCATTCGCTGCCGTCGGTCGAACTGGCCCGGACCCAATCACCGGCCCGCAGGCCGGACCGCTCGGCAAGGCTGTCGGCCACGGGGGCGCCGAGCACCGCCTTCGGCTCGTCCAGGCCAATCCAGTGGGCGCCGGAGTACAAGATCACCGCAAGCAGCAGGTTGGCGATCGGGCCCGCAGCGACGATGGCCGACCGCTTCCAAAGTGACTGGCGGTTGAACGCCTGGGTGAGTTGAGCCGAATCCACCGGCGCCTCGCGCTCGTCGAGCATGCGGACGTAGCCGCCCAGCGGCAGCACGGAAATGACGAATTCGGTGCTGTCGGGTGTGGCCTGACGCCGCCAGATGACCCGACCGAATCCCACCGAGAACCGCAGCACCCTGACGCCACAGGCTACCGCGACGCGGTAATGACCGTACTCATGCACGACGATCAACACACCGAGCGTCAACAGGAAAGCGAGCACGGTGATCATCGTGCGATGCGCTCCGCGCATTGCGAGGCGGCACGGCGCACTCGCGCGTCGAGTGCAATCAAACCCTCAATTGAGGCGCACTCATCGCGCTGCGGCAGCACAGACTCGAGGGTGCTGGCATTGACGTGGTGGATCTGATCGAATCCGATGCTCCCCGCAAGAAATGCAGCCACTGCTACCTCGTTGGCTGCGTTCAGCACGGCTGTGCTGCCTTCGGGCGCGCGCAGTGTCTCCCAGGCCAGAGGCAGGCCCGGGTAGCGATGCATGTCCGGCGGCTCAAAGCTCAGTGGCGCCAGCGAGGGGAAGTCAAGCAGGTCTGCGCCCGATTCCATGCGCTCGGGGAATGACAGTCCATAGGCAATCGGCACCCGCATGTCGGGGGTACCCAGTTGCGCCAGCACGGAGTTGTCGCGGCACACCACCATCGAATGCACGATGCTCTGCGGGTGGATGACCACTTTGATCTGCTCAGGGGTCAGGTCGAACAGCCAGCGCGCTTCGATGACTTCGAGCGCCTTGTTCATCATGGTGGCGGAGTCGACCGAAATCTTTCGGCCCATCACCCAGTTGGGATGCGCACAAGCTTGATCTGGTGTCACGCTGGCCAGCGTGGCGAGATCGCGGGTGCGGAACGGGCCACCGGAAGCCGTCAGGATGATGTGATCAATTCGCGCAGACCACCGACTGCGGTCTTCGGGCAGACACTGGAAGATCGCTGAATGCTCGCTGTCGATCGGGAGCAACTGCGCACCACCCTCTCGCACCGCCGTCATGAAAAGAGCGCCGCCGACAACCAGTGCCTCTTTGTTCGCCAGCATCAGCCGCTTGCCCGCGCGCGCCGCGGCCAGACATGGCGGCAATCCAGCCGCGCCGACGATCGCCGCCATAACGGCATCCACCTCAGGGTGCGACGCCATCTCGCACAGCGCTTGAGCGCCGACGAGCACCGCGGTGGCGCTGCCTGCATCGCGAAGCTTCGCCTGCAGCGTCTGCGCCGAGGCGGCATCGGGCAGCACCGCAAAGCGCGGCGTCCACGCCAGACATTGCGCCAGCAATTCATCGATGCGGCGTTGCGCGGTCAGCGCGAAAACCTCGTAACGGTCGCGGTGGCGCGACAGCACATCCAGCGTACTGGTACCGATCGACCCGGTCGATCCCAGGATGCACACACGCATGCGGGCTGATTGGTGCGGGTTCATATCACGCCGTATTCAGATGGAGATGAGGGCCAAGGCCAGTGGAAACACAGGCAACAACGCATCGACTCGATCCAGCACGCCGCCGTGGCCTGGCAGCAGACCGCTGCTGTCCTTCGCCCCGGCATTGCGCTTGACGAGCGACTCCACCAGATCGCCGACCACCCCCATGGCCACCAGAAACACGCAGACCAGAACGAGGCCGGCGAGACCGTGCTGAAAGTAGAGATGAGTAAAGAGGCTGGGTGAGTCCATCGACCAGATGCGGTCGGCAGCTATCCACAGCGCCGCCAGCAGCAGCACGCCCAGCATGCCGCTCCACACACCTTCCCAACTCTTGCCGGGGCTGATCGCCAAGGCCAGCTTGCGCCTGCCAAACGCCCGTCCGCCGAAGTAGGCGGCAATGTCGGACATCCAGACCAAGCTGAACACCGAAAGAATGAAATTGACGCCCACAGAGCGCGCATCGGCCATCGCCAACCAGGCCAGCCACAGGCCAACCAGCCCCAGTGCCCAGCGCAAGCTTTGCGGCAGCAAGCCCCAGCCCGCAGGGCCGACCTTCAGCGACCAGGCGCCGCCCAGGACCCACACGCCCATGGCCAACCACCAGGCAGCTGGCGGGGCGCTGCGCTCCCAGCCAGCACCCAGCGCCAACGCACACGCCGCACCCAGCAGCAGCGCAAAAGCTATCGCCGGGAGCGAGGAGCCGCCGTTGAGCCGCACCCACTCCCAGCCGGCGGCTGCGATGAACAGCACCGTCAACACGGCAAACGGGAACGGCACGGGGGCGAACAGCGCGGGAAGAAACACGCCCAGCAGCACCAGGGCAGTGATGACTCGTTGCTTCAACATGGTCAGCGCGCGATCGGCAGTTCGGCCGCATGCGCGTCCTTGATGGCCCCGAATCGCCGGTCGCGGCGCGCGTAATCTGCCAATGCCGCATCGAGTTCGGCTTCACTGAATTCAGGCCAAAGGCAATCGGAAAAACACAACTCGGAATACGCCGCCTGCCAAAGCAGGAAGTTGCTGATACGGACCTCGCCACCTGTGCGAATGAACAGATCAGGATCAGGCGCGTGGCTCAGCGCCATGAATCGGCTCAGCGTGGCCTCATCCAGATCGTCTGCACTGATGCCGGCGCGAATCGCCCGCTGGCAAGCCTGGACCACGTCCCATCGCCCCCCGTAATTAAAGGCCACCGACAGGGTGATGCGGGTGTTGTGCTTGGTACTGTTCTCGGCGTGGTCCCAAGCTTCGCGTACATGTGCCGCGATGTCGGTGCGATCGCCCACGATGCGCACCCGAACGCCATTCTTGTGCATCACGCCAAGGTACTTCGACACCGCCAGCAGCACCAGCGACATCAGCCCGGAGACCTCGTCATTCGGGCGCTTCCAGTTCTCCGACGAGAACGCGAACACTGTGAGGTACTCGACGCCACGATCAGCGCAGGCCAGCACTGTATTCACCAGCGTGTCGACACCCTGCTTGTGCCCAAGAAAGCGCGGCTTGAACCGGCTTTTCGCCCACCTGCCATTGCCGTCCATCACGATGGCAATGTGACGAGGAACCTCCGATGCATTCGGCAGAGCGCTCACGGAAATTGGCACCTCAGGGGCTGAGCATCGCGCAAAGCGGGGCCGGCGTCATACCGCCATCACTTCTGCTTCTTTCGCCGCCACCAGACGATCGATTTCTGCAATCGTGCGGTCGGTCAGCTTCTGCATCTCGTCGAGCGAGCGGCGCTCATCGTCCTCGGAAATTTCCTTGTCTTTCAACAAGCGCTTCGCGTGGTCGTTGGCGTCGCGGCGCAGATTGCGCACGGCAATGCGAGCGTCTTCACCCGCATTGCGGACGATCTTGGTCAGATCTCGCCGACGTTCCTCGCTCAGTGCGGGCATCGGCACCCGGATCAGGTCACCCTGAGAAGACGGGTTCAGGCCCAAGTCACTCTCACGAATGGCCTTCTCGATCTTCGCGCCCATGCCCTTTTCCCAGGGCTGGACACTGATGGTGCGAGCGTCAAGCAGGCTGACATTGGCTACCTGGCTGATCGGAACTGGCGAGCCGTAGTAGTCGACATGTACCTGGTCGAGGATGCCCGGGTGGGCACGACCGGTGCGAATCTTGTGCAATTCATTCTTGAATGCTTCGACCGAGCGGCCCATTTTCTGCTCGGCATTCTTCTTGATCTCCGCAATGCTCATCGCCCTGTCCTGCTGGTGTCGCTGATGATGTCGATGTTTGAGTAGCTGCTGGCGGCTTCACACATGTACAAGCGTGCCCTCGTCCTCGCCTTGCACCACACGTTTCAAGGCGCCCGGCTTGAAAATACTGAACACCTTGATCGGCAGTTTCTGGTCGCGGCACAACGCAAACGCAGTCGCATCGAGTACCTGCAGTTTGCGTGCGATCGCCTCGTCGAACGTGATCTCCGAATAACGGGTGGCGCTGGGATCCTTCTTCGGATCGGCGGTGTAGACCCCGTCTACCTTGGTGGCCTTCAACACGATCTCGGCGCCGATCTCGGCGCCACGCAGTGCGGCGGCGGTATCGGTGGTGAAGAACGGATTGCCCGTACCGGCGGCGAAGATGACGATCTTCCCTTCTTCAAGGTACTGCAAAGCCTTAGGCCGAACATAAGGTTCGACCACCTGCTCGATACCGATCGCCGACATTACACGGGCGGTCATGCCTTCCTGTCGCATGGTGTCGGCCAGCGCCAGCGCATTCATCACGGTGGCAAGCATGCCCATGTAGTCTGCGGTGGCCCGGTCCATGCCGACCGAGCCGCCGGCAACGCCGCGAAAGATGTTGCCGCCGCCGATCACAACTGCCACTTCGCAACCCATCAAGGTCACTTCCTGGACCTCCCGCACCATCCGGACAATGGTCGCGCGGTTGATGCCGTAGGCATCGTCGCCCATCAGGGCTTCGCCAGACAGCTTGAGCAGGATGCGCTTGTAAGCGGGCATGTAGTGGGTTTCCTGTGCAGCCAAGATAGAGAGAGTCTAAACCGGGCCCACCTACCAACCCAGGTGAATCGGTGGGCCCCGGTGGCGTCAGGCGCCCTTTGCAGCAGCGACCTGCGCCGCCACCTCAGCCGCGAAGTCGTCGACCTTCTTCTCGATGCCTTCGCCGACCACGTAAAGGGTGAAGCCCTTCACCACCGTGGCCTTTTCCTTGAGCATCTGTTCGACGGTCTGCTTGTCGTTTTTGACGAAGGCCTGGTTGAACAGGCTGACTTCCTTCAAAAACTTGGCAACCGACCCTTCGATGCGCTTGGAGACGATTTCGGCGGACTGCGGCGTCTTACCTTCGGCCTTGGCCTTTTCTGCGTCTTCTGCGGCCTTCTGCGTCGCCACCGAACGCTCGGTTTCGATCAACTTGGCAGGCACGTCGCTTGATTGCAGTGCGACCGGCTTCATCGCCGCCACGTGCATCGCCACGTCCTTTGCGGCCACGTCGTCGCCCTCGAACTCGACCATCACGCCGATCCGCGTTCCGTGCAGGTAGCTGGCGAGCTTGGCGCCTTCGTAGCGCTTGAAGCGGCGGATCGACATGTTCTCGCCGATCGTGCCGATCAGGCCCTTGCGCACATCCTCGAGCGTCGGTCCGTAGCCGTCC